>JAOUJT010000259.1 GCA_029883105.1 Gammaproteobacteria bacterium | reverse complement strand
TTCGATTACCGAAAACTATGGCAACGTATTCATGCACAAGGCGAGATCACTTCCGCCATCGCCTATGCCATACATCGTGGTGACGACAAACAACATAAATTCCAGAGCGCACTAAAACATATTGGTTTCGAGATAAAACTCAAGCCCTATATCCAGCGCAGTGATGGCTCTGCCAAGGGCGATTGGGATGTGGGCATCACAATCGATATTATGCAAGCGGCAAAAGATGTAGATACCGTAGTCTTGTTGTCCGGTGACGGCGATTTCGATCTGTTACTGAAAAAGATCACCACCGACTACGCTGTCACTGCTGAAGTCTATGGCGTGCCAGCACTCACCGCCAATAGCCTGATCGATGCAGCCAGTGTCTACCACCGCATTGAAGAAGATCTGCTGCTGTAAATCCAGCAACCCGGATGCTAGTGATTTTCCGCAGAACATTTTCTAGCGTTGAGGTCTATACACCTATCAATGCGTCGCCTTATCGCCCCAAATCTGTTTCAAACGAGTATCCCGTCCACAGCTGAGGCGATAGAATTTATAGCGAAGAGGATTATTTTTGTAATAATTCTGATGATAGCTTTCATTACCCTTGATGGGATAAAAGGTGGAGGCAGTAAGGATAGGGGTTATCACCGTTTGTTGTGGGAATTGCGCCACGACCTGGTTGCGGGATTGTTCCGCCAAACGTTTTTCGCTTTCATTAGCGACAAATATCGCACTCAAATAACTATGGCCTTTATCACAAAACTGGCCACTACTATCAAAAGGGTCAATGTTTACCCAGTAATGCGCGAGCAATTCCTTGTAACTGATCTTTTTCGCATCATAGCTAATCTCCACCGCCTCGTAATGGCCGCGATGATCACCATTGTAGGTTGGGTTGGCAATGCTGCCCCCGGTAAATCCCGAGACCACATCCGTTACTCCTGCAAGCTTCTCAAAATCAGATTCCATACACCAAAAACAACCGCCCGCAAATATGGCCTTATCGGCATTGGCACTGGCTCCATAGAACATCAGACTTGCGAGTATAAGCAGTAAGGTTTTCTGATTCATAATACGCCTCAATAAAATCCAATAAGTACATGCCACCATCGCGGCACCAACTAAGGCGCTGCGATGGTCTTGATAATTTCAGCATAGCGTTCCAGAGTCTCTCGCTCTTCAACCGGGTCCGCCGCAGAGATAAAGCGACGGATCTCATCGGCCGCATCCTCGAGCCGGCCTTGTTTCCACAGCGAGTTAAACAACGCTATCGAGAGCATACCCGAACCCGGCTCTGCCAAAACCAGTCGCTCGTAGACCATCTCTGCCTCGGCATACATCTGAGCGTAAAAATAGGCCCCCGCCAGCATGAGCAGCGCCGCCGGGTTATTCGGCTCTATCTTTAATATCTCCAGCAAAGCGATACGTGCTGCTTCACCACTATCGGCCTCTAGCAAGGCCCTTGCATGTTGTAGTTTCTCTTCTATATCACTCATATAGCACTCTATTTAAGATATTTTCTTGCATTCCCTGCCTGCGGATGGTGAATCCCACCTTTTATTATTACACATATACAAGTCCATGAATGTACGAGCTCTGCGCACAAATGGTTTCATAACTTCTTCCAGCACAAAAAAAACCCCGCAGATGCGGGGTTTTTACATCTCAGAATAGCGCCTTCGCGTTATTCTGGTATGACGTTTGCGGCAGCAGGACCTTTCGCCCCTTGTTCAACCTCAAAACTTACACGCTGTCCTTCGTCAAGGGTGGTATAACCATCCATCTTGATCGCAGAGTGGTGCACGAATACATCCTTACTGCCGTCATCGTGAGCGATAAAACCAAAGCCTTTAGAGGCATCAAACCATTTTACAGTTCCAGTATTCACTAGATATTTTTCCTTACATTATATATTACATGGTGTACATCAGTGTCATACAGGGGAGTAAAAGGGAGGCAACCAAAAGCTGAAATCCAGATAATCGTACTGTTCAATAACATTCTGTTCACTACTATTGTTCACATCGGTCAGTGCTAAGTATTAAGCAATACCTGCGAACACAATATAAGACCGTGCATCGGTCATTAGGTTCAATTTGTTCATGAACCATTTTTGTTACCACATCATTAGTCACCAGCGCAGCACTCATTGCCAATAATACCCTACAATATCAAAGAGTTGTACATACAGACAAAAAACAGATAAGTACTATGTCAACCACATTGAAATATATGACACTTACATATAGATAATGTTAACAAAGATGGAAAGATGTGAATTCAACTCAAAGCTTGCCTTGGAAAAATCCGGACGATTTAGCAAGTTAATGGTACGATAATTCGAGAAACCAACACCTTCAACGGGCAACACAAAACCCGTGTCGATTTTTCCATTTGCATTCTCATCATGCAGGATATTTACTGCATAGCTTCCTGCAGGCAGATCATGAAAGGTCACTGATGCTGAACCTGCATCTATCCTCGAGGTATGCATTTTATAATATCTCTCGAAATATTTGTCGGGTAACGATCCTTCGCGATTGTATAAAGAAAATTGAACTACACCCGCATTATTCTTTAACTCTACGACATTTATCGTCAAATCATAAAACAGATTATCTGCCAGCACAGGAGACGCCCCTAGACTCGCAGCTAAAACATATATAGCTATATTAAATCTTAAGTTGCGAATATGTATAAGAGGCCTAAACATTTAATTTTCCTTTGCAAACTAAGCCTCGATAATCGTAGCAGTTTTATTCCGGCACGACATACGTCGCAATGGATCCTGACGGTAATACGCTCGCAATTGCGCATATATCTCCTTGTAATAATGTTTCAGAACAGATGGACGTTCAAAGAAGATCTCGCTCAATACCGCAAAGAATTCTGCCGGCGATGTGGCGGCGTAACAATCAACATCGTTAAATTTACCTGATCTACATCTATGCTGTAAATCCTTAAAGCCAGCCGTAAACGCCTCAACCCAGTCATCCACATGCATATCCACATGCAAAGGTGGAAACCCGTTTGCCACACCGTTTTGCATATCAAGTTTATGCGCAAACTCATGCACGATCAGATTATGCCCATCAATAATACCGGCCACCTCTGCCTCGTCCCATGCGAGGATCACGGGGCCCTGCTGCCATGATTCACCAGCCAAATTTGATCGCATCGTATGCTCAACGCCAAACTCATCAATCATGCTACGCGTTGGCATAAACGCCGAGGCATAGACGATTACTACAGACCAACCTGCATAGCAGTCCAGCCCTAATTTCAACACCGGCAAACAGGCTTGTAGTGAAATGATTAGCGCCATTGGTAGCGTTACAACAAACCCCTTGGCACCTTCAAATGTCTTGCGATGTATAAATAGAATGGCCAATTCACGCAGAAAAGTTTTTTCATTTGCACTTAAACGGTCCAACAATGGTAGCGAATCAAAGGCACTTTGCCATTCTAGAGGAGTAATCTTTGATGCCTTGATAATGCGGCGATCTAGATAGTAACGAATGCGTGCAAACATGTAGATACCTTGCCATACTAATGGATAAACCGGTTAACAATACAAACAGGGATTAACACATAACACCCATGTTTAATCACCCTCGGTACGGCTCGCCACCTGACTCATTACCGCATCTTATACTCAATATCACACTCAAACACCTGCCTTTTGACCTATCATAGTAATCACATCATTTAAGACCATGATTCTAAAATATCTAATCTGTTTCATATGATGAATGTTACGATATATACAATAATCAGTGAATACGCTTACACTGTATGTTTAATTTTTAACACTCGTCATCATTAAGCAAGGAGACATCCATGACCCATGCTATACGTATCCATAAGGCGGGCGCTCCTGAAGTATTACAATGGGATGCCGTTGAGGTCGGAAAGCCAGGTCCTGGTCAGGTGCGACTTCGTCAAACGGCCTGTGGTTTAAATTATATCGATATCTACATGCGCGATGGCAGTTACCCCATTGCGCAGCTACCGTCGGTGTTGGGCATGGAAGCCGCCGGTGTGGTCGAACAATTGGGTGAGGGCGTCACGGATCTGGCCATTGGTGACCGTGTTGCCTACGCCATGGTCGCCGGTGCTTATGCTGAAGAGCGTATTATTG
>JAOUJT010000258.1 GCA_029883105.1 Gammaproteobacteria bacterium | reverse complement strand
GCAGTGGCGATCAAAACCCAGGTCTTGCGGCTCACAGCCCAGCGCAACCCCATGGTCTATACGGTTGTTGCAACCCATTCGGGTACCGGCATAGATACGTACACCACTGGCAATGACACAGCCCTCGCCAATCTCGGTATTCGCTTCAATGATACTGTTGGCGCCGACCTCTACGGAGTCATGCAACTGGGCGGTGGGGTCAATGATGGCGCTTGGGTGGATGTTCATACTGCTCCCGAACTTGAATTCTTATTAAAACGACACTATTTAGCCGATACACGGTGTTAAAGACGGTATCATTATATAGCGATAACGGCCCAACGGTACTTCTTCTTCCTATCTAACTGCAAAATGTAGGTGATTTCACATGTCCAACCCCTTACTTGAAATGAACGGTCTGCCAACCTTTGATGACATCCTTGCCGAGCATGTGGTTCCTGCCGTCGACGAGATACTGGCCTTATGTCGTAAAGAGACCGAGCATTTGTTGCAGCAGAACGAGCTCTACAGTTGGGACAATCTGGTACAACCCCTGGAGGAGTTGGATGACCGCCTGTCACGTATATGGTCGCCGGTCAGCCACATGAATTCCGTCGTCAATAGCGATGAACTGCGAGAGGCATACAATGCTTGCCTACCAAAACTGTCTGAGTATGCCTCCGAGTTTGGTCAGAACGAAGTGTTGTTCAAGGCCTTCAAACAGATCCGTGACGGCGAGGAATATGAGCGCCTGGATACGGCACAAAAGCGCATCATCGATAATGCCTTGCGTGATTTTCGTCTCGCCGGTGTTGATCTAAGCGCCGATAAGAAACAACGCTATAAGGATATTCAGCAAGACCTGTCTAAATACACCACTAAGTTTGAAGAGAATCTGCTCGATGCCACCAATGGCTGGCATACAGAGATCAATGATGAATCGAAGTTGGCGGGGCTGCCTGATTCCGCCAAGGCCCTGGCCAGGCAAAAGGCGGAGGAGATGACGCTGGATGGCTGGGTATTTAATCTGGAGTTTCCCTCCTATTTTGCGGTGATGAGTTATGCGGATGACCGTGAGCTACGCAAGCTCATGTATCAGTCCTATATTACCCGAGCCTCGGATCAGGGGCCCAATGCCGGCAAGTGGGACAATAGCGAAAACATGGAAAAGATCCTCCAGCTACGTCATGAGTTGGCGCAGTTGCTGGGTTTTTCCAGTTATGCAGAACGATCCTTGGCCACCAAGATGGCACCCTCCGCAGATATGGTGCTGGCCTTCTTAAAGGACCTTGCGGATCGTTCTTTGGGAATGGCAGAAGAAGAGCTAAAAGAGTTGCAGGGGTTTGCCAGGGAGCAGCATGGCATAGACAGCCTGGAAAACTGGGACATCACCTATTACGCAGAAAAACTGCAACAGCAGAAATACGATTTCTCGCAAGAGGATCTCAAACCCTACTTCCCCGAGACCCGAGTCATACCCGGGATGTTTGAGGTGGTGAAACGTTTATATGGTTTGGAGATTAAACCAGTGGAAGGGGTGGCAAGCTGGCACCCAGATGTACGTTTCTATGAGATCAAAAATGAGGCGGGTGAGCTACGCGGGCAGTTTTATCTGGATCTCTATGCGCGAGCGAAAAAGCGCGGCGGTGCATGGATGGATGAATGTATCTCACGCATGCGCAAGGCCGACGGTACTCTGCAAACACCCGTGGCCTATCTCACCTGCAACTTTTCTGCGCCCATAGGCGATGAGCCTGCACAGTTTACCCACGATGAAGTGATTACCCTGTTTCATGAGTTTGGCCACGGCCTACATCACATGCTGACGCAGATCGATTATTCAGGTGTCTCCGGCATATCGGGTGTGGCCTGGGATGCTGTGGAACTGCCCAGCCAGTTTATGGAGAACTGGTGTTGGGAGCGTGAGGCGGTGGACTTGATCTCCGGTCATTATCAAACCGGTGAGAAACTACCGGAGGAACTGTATAACAAAATGTATGCAGCGAAGAACTATCAGGCTGGTATGCAGATGGTCAGGCAGCTGGAGTTTTCCATGTTCGACTTCCGCATGCACCTGGAGTATGACCCGCAACAGGGGGCTCGGGTACAGGAGATCCTTGATGAGGTAAGGGCCGAGGTGGCGGTGGTAAAACAGCCCGCCTATAACCGCTTTCAACACAGCTTTGCACATATCTTTTCCGGTGGTTATGCCGCCGGCTATTACAGTTATAAGTGGGCCGAAGTGTTGTCTTCCGATGCCTTCGCCAAGTTTGAAGAAAACGGCATCTTTGATCGCAAGACGGGTGTGGAATTTCTGGAGTGTGTGCTGGAACAAGGCGGTTCGCGTGAACCCATGGATCTGTTTGTGGAGTTCCGTGGTCGCAAACCAGAGATCGATGCTCTGTTAAGACATAGTGGAATCGTCGCTGCCTGATGACTTTTTTCAGGGCATGGAGGCCCTGAAGCCCTTCCTCTGCCTACCATTCGTACATTTAACACTTCGCAATAACTGTATATACCCTATTTGAGTGATGTATTTCACGCACATCGCGGATAAGTTGGTAGGCAACATTATATTAAGGGGTGATAACCTATGCGACGTACGAAATTAAGTACCTTTGCCGTTTTGGTAGCCGGCGTTTCCCTGGCTGCGTGTGGCGGAGGCACACCTCCTGGCTCCGCTCCGGCGTCTACAAACGTCACCCTGGCCGGTGTTGTGGCCGCGGGCGCGCCACTCATCGGCTATGTCTCTATCAAGGATTCAGCCGGGGCATCGGTTGTCGGTTATCTGGATGAAAACGGTGGCTATAGCGCCGATATCAGTGAGCTTAGTGCCCCCTATCTGCTCTATGCCAGCGGTACCGTGGGCACCAAGGTATACACCCTACTCTCTGCCGCCACCGAGGCAGATCACGATAAAACGGTGAATATTACCCCACTGACAGATCTGATTGTGGCCAATGTCGTAGGCCAGAGTGCTGTTGAGTTTTATAACACACCGGATTTCAGTAAGATTACCACTGCGGCTCTAGAGGCACAGGAAGATGTGCTGGAAGCGCGTCTAAGACCTCTTCTGGATGCTGCGGGCGTAGCGGCGGACTTTGATTTACGCAATAGCGCCTTTACCCCTGACCATACGGGTATTGATGCGGTGCTGGATGTGATCACGGTGGAGGTCGATGCGACAACGGATATAGCGACCATTACCAATATCCTTGACTCTACGCAGACAATCACCGATGACCTGGCGGACAGTAGCGACAATACCGAGCTTGGTGCCGGCACCGTTACTTTGACTACACTGGGCGAGATTCAAACCCTGACCGATGGAATGGAAGGCGTTGCTGTGCTGCATGCCAGTAATGTGACCGATCCGGCTCAATTTGCACCGGCACTGGCCGATGGCCTCAGTTTTGATGGGGCCAGCAAGGACGATCTGCTGGAGCTGTTTATTAACCCCGATCCCACTGCGCGCCAGATGGTCACAAACTATATGGAAGGCACCAAGGTCTTTAGTCTGAAGTCTATGGACCTTGCGGCTACCACACCTGTCGCCTGGGTGACCTTCGGCGGTGAGAGTTCAGCGGTGAAGTTCACCAAGACCGGTGCCAATGGCGAATGGCAGTTTGCCGGTAATGATCGCGGTGTGAATGTTTCCCTGATGGCCGAGACCTTCAAGAGTGGCAGTGGCGTCCATTACGTCCTGACCCCCGACGTGGGCGATTTCAGCGCCGAGATCACCGGCACAGCGAGAAATATGCTGCCCGGTGATTACTTTGTGGTGACCGGCCCCGGTCTACCCACTGCGGGCCTGGTATTGATACAAAGCGCCTTTAATGACACAAACAATGCTTCCACCCCTGGTATGGCCGGTGAGGGCTGGGGTTACGGTCGTACCGAGGCACAACTCCTGGCTGGCGGTGTGGTAGATGGTTCTGTCTATACCTTTGTGTGGTATCGAGATGTTGGTTTGGACACCACCTTTAGGGTAGATGGCACCATCCTCTCAACAGATATTGCGACTGGTATTGCTGCGGACACAGTAGTAGACAGTTATACAACTACCCTGGCCAAGCGTCCCCCCGCCTCTACTGAAACCGCTTACTTCCCTGCGATCACTGTCCCGACCAGTAGCGATACCGCAACCTTTGCGG
>JAOUJT010000050.1 GCA_029883105.1 Gammaproteobacteria bacterium | reverse complement strand
CGTTTTCTGACAACCCGTCAAATGCCTGCTAACGAAAAAGGTTATGTTGGTTATGACACTATCTGGGAATCTTTCCAGAAAGAAGTTCCTTATCAGACTCCTAAGAAGCCTTAATTCGCTTTTTTATAGTTGAGAAAGCCGCGCTAGTCGGAAACGACTACGCGGCTTTTTTTATTGGCGTTGGAAAAGCAAGTAGTCCGATGTAGAGCATAGGAATCTTGGATTGTATTGATACTGTTCCCCGGATTACGCGATACAATATTCTGGCTACACGTTGTGGTGATCGGATGCGTCTATTTTCTATGTCTATATTATGCTTGTCATTCCGACCAGCGAGAGGAATCTTAAGAACCACGATTCGTCGGCATGACACGAGTAGATTAAGGCTAATAGAGTTAAGTTTTGAATCAGCCATTTGTATCACTTTGTGAACTTATATTTTAATGCGAAATGATGAACAGCATCAAAACAAATCCGTGCACAGTACACGTCCCAAAAATAAAAACACTAACGAAATATAAATTCCTTATTCTGCAACACTTAATCCAGACTACATTCTTGTAAAATACCTATAGCTATTGGTAGTATCAGAGATGCGTAAATATACATGCATATAAATGAAGTACATGTTTATATACTTATGCGATGTTTAATAATAAATAATTCTAGGGGAATGCCAATGAAGTCGAAAATTATACTTGCAGTGTTCAGTGCTGCGCTTTTATTCCTAACGGGTTGTGCCTCTTTGCCATCACCCGAAGTGATGCAGAAAGATATTAAGGGTTATACGCTTCCAAAATTACCGGAGAAGAATAAAGCCGTTGTGTATGTTGTGCGCCCAGCTTCTATGGGATTTGCGATAAAATTCAATGTGTTTGTGGATGATCAGAAGCCTGAGTCTGAAGTTGGCTATACCAAGGGTTCTCAGTATATTTATTTCAATCTGTCACCGGGCAAGCACACGATTCTATCCAAGGCCGAAAACTGGGCTGAAACCAAGGTGGACGCCAAGGCCGGTGATATAATATTTATCCAGCAAGATGTAAGTATGGGATTTTTGATGGCGCGAAATGAATTGGTAATACCTAAGAAATATGAAGGCTATTATCACGTTAAGAACTTAACGCTTGGTACGATTATTAAGTCTGAGAAATAATCGAACATTTTACCGCCCTCATGTATCTATATGCATGAGGGCGGTCTGAGGTTTATGGGTGTTAAAATATACAATATAATGGAACGATACCGTGAATATCGATCAATCAAACCTCTGCATCATGATAAATATTTTGCACATCATCCAAGTCATTTAACATATCAATAAACTTCTCAAACATCGCCACATCATCGCCCGTAACCGGAGTAGAACCCTTGGGCACAAACTGAATCTCGTCCACCTCAAACTCGATCTCACCCAGGGCTTCGGTCAGGGCGTGTTTGGCTTTGCCATATTCTGTATGCGGGGTGAATACGGTAATCATACCATCTTCATTTTCGATGTCGGTGACATCCACATCGGCACTAAGCAGGGCATCAAGCACAAGCTCTTCATCGTCGCCTTTGAAGACGAAGATAGCATCGTGGTCGAACATGTGAGCAACGGTGCCCTGGGTACCGATCTTGGCCTTGGTTTTGGTGAAGCACTGGCGTACGTCACCAAAGGTACGGTTGGGGTTGTCGGTAAGGCAATCGACGATCACCATGCAGCCACCGGGGCCATAGCCTTCATAACGGGCTGGGGCAAAATCCTCACCACCGCCACCTTTAGCCTTTTCAATGGCCTTGTCGATGACGTGAGTGGGTACCTGGTCTTTTTTCGCCCGGTCTATCAGGGAACGCAGGGACAGGTTACCATCCGGATCAAATCCGCCTGCTTTGGCGCAGACGTAGATCTCACGGCCGTATTTGCTGTAGACCTTGGCCTTGGCGTCAGAGGTTTTCGCCATGGATTCTTTGCGGTTTTGATAGGCTCTGCCCATTACCCTTGCTCCGTCGTCAATATTAATTACACGAATTCTACAGGTAAGTATTTGTATAGGGAACTGTATTAGTCTGATCGATGTTAGATATCGCAAGATTACATAGAAGAGGACCGTATACGAAGTCCTCAGTGGGGCACCACAATGCCTCTGGCGATGAATTTATGCCATCATACTGTCGATATAATAATCAGTTTATCTGATGTAAGATATGGGTTGGCCGACACATATAGTTTGATATGAGAAACATTTTTACTAAAATACTTTTTTTCCTGACTCTTGCACTGCTGGTTGAAACGACACTGGCTGATCAGGGTGAGATCAATATCTTTAATGATCCGAGATGGTTTCCGGTGAATGAAAGGACGTTTAGCCTTTTGTATGAATATGATGACTTTGGATACACGAATAAATCCTTGCTAATGCAAAATGGGGCGAACGATACCAACATGTTCCGGGGAGCATCCCTCGACTATATGGAATTTAATTCCGGACGAGAACAGTTTGCCCTGTATGGCCATGTTGGCTATCGTCCAAAGTGGAAACTTGCACCGTATATACAGGGAGGCGTAGATATTTATAGTGCGCTTTATGAGATTCTATCCGGTAATGGTTTAAAGATGAACAGTCGTGTTACAGCGGGCTTACAATGGTCATTCACCGATAGTCATATACGATTTTTTTATCGTATGTCCAATCTTGATTACACCCACTTTACTTCTGAAAATGGTACCTACACAACATTTGGCGTGAGTTTTGGAACGATCACGGGCCGTACGAAGCGGAAAAATAGAAATCCTCCTGTGGTGGCTTATAATCAAATTTAATAAAACCATCGTGGTGATGCTCGGGATATTTTTATTGAGTAGCCAAGTGTTTACTCATGGTATGTCGTAACAGGTAAAGCTTTCTATATTTGACGTTTGTAATATGAGTTTCATATAGATAGGCGCTACGCATATGCTTGGTGGTTAGGCTACTTATCCTTTGTGTTTGGCTTTGGTCTTTTTACTCGTTTACATCAGCTACCATTAAACCCGGATAATCTACTGTTAAATCTAATTTCCTTTACTATAGGTATTGAGTTTGGGAAGATTATTGTTCGTACAGTGATGTTATTAATGATATCTCTATGGCGAGTTCGTGACCCATTTGATCATTCAGCAAGATAGTTAATCAATAGATAAAAATTAGAGGATGTTCAGGATGAAAATTTTTTTTAAACGCAGGTAATATATGCCGTGTCTGTATCCCTGTGTATGCTGGCGTCGGGCATGTGTATAGTCATGACGATGGTCATTCTCATGGTCAAGTCAGCGTTGTGGATGTGATAAAGAATGCGGATATGAAAGAGGCCAACTGGTTAAAGCTGGAAAGGTAGATAAAAGCTGGGTCGGGAAAAGCTCGTGCGGAGAAAAAGAGTGTCTAGAATGGTGAGGAATGGGTTGTTTCGTACCATAATGCTGAGATGAAGGCTGTTGCAAAACAGGATCTATATCTATTCTTCTTTCTGGATTGCCGCCATATCATGGGAAATCATAGCGGTAATAATGCAGGATGGTGACTGAAGCTAGGTATACCTTCAGTCGCCAGGATCGTCCGTAAGCCTATTATGCAGCAGATCTTTCTTTAGGCTTCAGGCTTGCCATAAATAAATCGTATTCCTGTGTGCTCAATTCGCGGCGCATCACAATCTCATTATCACGCAATAACTCAACCTGGAATAGATTCTCACCAGAGGTGGATAGCATGGGTGTGACGCTGAGTTGAAAATTATCACATAAATTCATATTGGTCATAGAAATTCCTGATAGATTGCTATGGAAGAAATCAGGTTGTCTGAACTTCACTCATTGATGATAAAGTCAGCAGAATTATGACATAGCCATGATAGTTGGACCTGTAGAATCGGTCACAATTTATATAACTTTTTGTTTCAGTTTTGTTAAGCAGATGAAGTTTCTTGTAAATTTCCCGAAAACAGATCGTATTAATCGATTTGTTTGACCCTCTGGTGCAAATAACACATGCCTACCCAGTAGTAGGCAGTGCTCTACTAGGCCTGAGCAAGTCAGGCCTACACTTTCGGTTGAGATTTCCCATTCTAATAAACGCCGAGATACCGTAATCCTATTAGTAGAAGAATGATGGCTAAGACTAAACGTAAGCCCTGTTCGGGTAAATGTGTTCCGAGTTTGGGGCCGACAATGGAACCTATAGCGGTACCCGCTAAAAGTATCCCTAATAGTGGCCAATCCAGATTTATTCCCAGTGTTGCGTAGCTGATTACTGAGGTGACGGAGGTAATGATAATGGTAAGTGCTGCGGTACCTGCGATGATATACATCGGCAACCCCAGCATGGCAGCCATAAACGGGACCAGTAAAAATCCACCGCCCACACCTAAGGAAGAAGAGACTATGGCTATTAACATGCCGACGATTATGGGCTTCCAGGGGGCATAGCCAAACTGAGCACCGGCGAAATCAAACGGGATGTATTTAAAACTCATACGTCCATGAGCGACACCAATGGTTTTTAGATCCCCGCCTTCATCACGCATGGATTGGAATATCTCCGACGCTTCGTCGGACTTGGAAGCTTTATTGTTACCAGGGCGTATGGCCCAAAGCATCTGCGCCGCTATGGCTATCGTTATGAAGGCAAATACCGACTTGAAATCTTTCAAATCTGATAAATAGGTTGCCGATAATGTACTACCCACTATCGCGCCAACGATGCCGCCCAGACCCAGTAGCAAGACCAGACTCAGTATGACGCGTCCTTGGCGATAATATTGTGGAACGGCAATTAGTGGTGATAGTAGGGTGAGGAACTGGGCCATGGGTTTGACCTGGTTGGCATCACTGAGGCCGAAAATAGAGATGAGGCCAACGGATGCCAGGATACCTCCCGCAGCACCTACCAGTGAAAATACCAGGCCAATTATTAGTCCCCAGGCGAGTAATAGCCAAGGTGACGCGGTAATGCCTGCAATCGTAAATTCCATACTACCCTCATTGTTATAAATATTTTCAGGCCGTAGTCTGTATCAGATTGGCTTGAAAGTGAACCTTTGTTGGCGGGTTTATTATGCCAATCACACTATATGGAATACCTGTAGAGCTTGGAGTTGGATGGTGTTGCGTTGCACCATCATGCAAGAAGAGATCTGTCAGTGAGTGTTATCATCGACATAGAGGCGGGATGTGGTGATGAATGTATCTTTCATGTCAAGATTAAACATAGACGGATGGCGTAAAGATACAGCACTAACGATCAGCATGGTGTGTTGTCGGTAGGAGAGCAGCGTAGTACACGTACTACCACTTAAGTACAAAGGCTGGTAACGGAGAGGTGAGTGTAATAACACTCACCATACCGGCGTAGGTTTCATTATAAAGATAGCGCTGATTCTTTCTGGCTAGCTGAACATGAAACAGACTTCTGCTCCAGGTATTATCGTAGACCCATAGCATCGCCAACGTACACGCCATGCATGTTTGGTAAACACGATACCACGAGCTTACCAATTACCTCGCCAGTAACTGGGATACTGAGAAGATCCAGATAAATGAGGAGCCCAAATTGATATCCTCAGCTTGAGAAAAAACATGGGCTCCATTCATACCCTGGTTTAGTCCTTGCTCGCTTCTGGCTTACTCACAAGATAGAGCCAAATAAACCCTGCCACACCTGCCAACAGGGAGGCGAAAAGAATACCAGTCTTGGCCATCAATAGATTTTCTTCTTGACCTGCAAATCCCAGTTCGGCAACGAAGATAGACATGGTAAAGCCGATCCCGGCCAGCAGTGATACCCCGGCGATCTGGGTAAAGCGGGTATCTTTGGGCAAGACGGCTACTCTCATTTTTAGCAATATCCAGCTAATGCCGGTGATGCCTATGAACTTACCCAGGATCAAACCCAGTGTGACACCGAGCATGACGGGATGCGTGAGAGTCGCCGCCAGGGAATCAACGGCCACCGGAATGCCAGCGTTGGCGAGGGCAAAGATAGGAATGATCATATAGGCCACGGGTATGTGCCAGATATGTTCCAGGCGTTGCAATGGGGCCTCGACACTATGCACGCCATTTTCCAGTGTCTGCACGACGGCACGCAGCTTATCATTGGTCATGATGGTTTTGCCGGGCTCATGACTGGCATCGAAGCGTTGCATCAGTTCACGTACATGCGCACTAAAACGCTCCGGATTGTATTTGGGAATGGCCGGTACTGCAAAAGCGCCCAGAATGCCGGCTAGTGTGGCATGCACACCGGATTGCAATAAGGCGTACCACAACAGGACGGCGACGATAAAGTAGGGCAGTGTCTTACGGATGCCGCTCAGATTAAAGGCCACTAGCACCAAAAGTAGACCCGCGGCTAGCACCAGGGGAGCCAATGCAATGGTGTCGGTGTAGAACAGCGCGATGACGATAACGGCACCCAGATCATCCACTATGGCCAAGGCTACCAGGAAGGTGATTAGTGCCTTGGGTACACGGCTGGCCAGCAGTGCCAGGGCACCAATGGCGAAAGCGATATCGGTGGCCATGGGGATGCCCCAACCGCGTGCGGCATCGCCATCGGGATTGAGGGCAAAAAAGATTAACGCGGGTACCAACATGCCACCGATGGCCGCACCGATGGGTAGCACGGCATTACGCGGGTTTGCCAGCTCGCCCACCAGTATCTCTCGTTTCAGCTCCAGGCCGATGACGAAAAAGAAGAACGCCATCAGCCCGTCATTGATCCAGTGGTGCAGACTCATTTCCAACTTCCATCCACCAGCACCGACACTGACAAGGGTGTGCATGAAGTGTGCGTAGGTGGAAGCCAGTGGCCCATTCGCCAGGATCAATGCCAGCACCGCCGTACCCATCAGCAGTAAACCACTGGTGGTCTGGCGATGGATAAACTCCTCAAAAGGAGTGAGGATCTTGTCGAAGGTCTTTTCCCAAGGGGAATGAAAAATACCCTTCTCTGAATTCTGTGTGGAGGAGCTCTTATTTTCGTTCATACCTACTTCCTATCACTTTTTTGTTCAACTAATTGAGGGGCGGCGCGAAACAACCACTCTCTCGCCGTCTCTGTAATCGCCACTACGGCGGGATGGGAGATCTTGCGCTCCACCGAGATCGCATAGAATTGCTCTAGCACCTCATCGGTCTGCCCTATTGTTACCACGCCATACTGTTTCTCTACCTCTGCGGCAATGGGGGTGGGTGCGACAAAGACACCAGTCCCTGCCTGACCAAAGGTCTTCATCAGCGCACTGTCATCGAATTCTCCAACGATACGTGGATGGATTTTCAGCTTGTTGAACCAGTCCAGCAGTCGGCGATGTGCCACGGTAAGCTCACCGGGTAACAATAAGGGCACACCGTTGAGGTTATGTGGGAAATTACCGCTTAATGTCTGTGCCAGTTCGGGAACAGCAAAGAAACTGACACCACATTCACCCAGCTGGTGGTTGAAACCGCGTACGTTTACCGCCTGCGGAATGGGACTGTCCGCGATCACCAAATCAATTTTGTGTAGGGCCAGTTGGGTCAATAGCGTGTCAATATTGTTCTCTTTACAGACTATTCGTACCGGATCCGGGAGTTCCAGTGCCGGGGCCAACAGGCGATAGGCGATGGACTTTGGTACCGCATCCGCGACACCCACCTTAAATACCAGGGGCCGTCCGGAAGGAAGGGTTCGCACCATCTCTTCCAGTTCGCCACCCAGGGTAAAGATTTCGTCGGCATAGCTTAGGGTGAGACGGCCGATCTCGGTGAGTTCCAGGTTACGGCCAACGCGGTTGAATAGCGCCTCCCCCAGATTCTCCTCCAGCAGACTGAGTTGGCCGCTGATGGTCTGTGGGGTTAGATGCAGGCGTTCGCTGGCGCGTGCGATGCCGCCTTCCTTTGCCACCACCCAGAAATAGTGCAGGTGTTTATAGTTAATCATGCTCATACAATAGTTCGGTTAATACGAACTGTAAAGAGCTAATATTCGACTTTTTCTCGTGATTTATCAGGCCTAAGCTCACTAGCCTGAAGAGAGCGAAATATTGGAGGCGAAGATGCACATCGACATTCAGGCGCGTAATTTTTCACTCACAGATGCCTTGAACGGCCATGTCATACGCCGTCTGGGCTTTGCTCTGAGCAGCAAAGACGAACATATCCAGCGTGTACGGGTGCGCTTGTCCGATATTAACGGCCCACGTGGCGGGGCAGACAAGTGCTGTCACATCCAGGTGATACTTCCCCACCTTGGGGACGTGGTTATCGAAGATACCGAGGTGGATCTCTACGCGGCGATAGACCGAGCTGCTGATCGTGCCGGCAGAACGGTTGGACGTCGCCTGGCACGTCTGCGTGATAGAGAGCGCTCATCAAGACATGCTGAACAGACGTTAGTGAGTGAAGACGCTGACACAGTTAAAGAAACTGAAATCAGATAATCGACCGGAACGGAGTACTACATCATGAATAGTTCAATCAGTAATGCATCGCCCCAGACTCAAACAGCGGTTCTTGCCAGCAACAAGGTCATCCGTAACACCTATACCTTGTTGTCCATGACGCTGCTGTTTAGTGCATTGGTGGCCGGTATCTCGATGACGCTGAATCTGCCACATCCTGGCCTGTTGCTAACCCTGGGTGGTTTCTTTGGTCTGCTGTTTGCCACCAGTAAATTTCGAAACAGCAGTCTGGGTCTGGCCTTTGTCTTTGCCCTGACCGGCTTCATGGGTTACACCCTGGGGCCGATCCTGAATAGCTACCTGGCCCTGCCCAACGGTGCCCAGGTGGTCATGACCGCAATGGGGGGCACAGGTGCCATCTTCCTGGGATTGTCCGGATATGCACTGACCACCCGTAAGGATTTCAGCTTCATGGGTGGATTCCTTATGGTAGGTATTCTGGTGGCATTTCTTGCTGGTCTGGCTGCGGTGTTCTTCGAGATGCCCGGAATGTCCCTGGCGGTCTCTGCCATGTTCGTACTGCTGATGTCGGGTCTTATTCTGTATGAAACCAGCAACATCATTCATGGTGGCGAAACCAACTACATCATGGCAACAGTGACCCTGTTTGTATCGATCTTTAACCTGTTTACCAGCCTGCTACACCTGCTGGGCTTCATGAACAGCGAAGACTAGAGACAAAACACGAAGTGATTAAAATTGGAGTAGTAAACCCATGTCTATAAATCAGAAATCAAATCTACCGGTTCTGGTACCGCAGGCAAAGGCGATGCCACGCTACAATAAAACGCATATGTTTTATCTCGCCACCAGTATGGTAGTGTTATGTGGGGCCTTAATCGCAACAAGTTTTTAGTTGTTATATGGCAACATAAAATCTGTTGGAGATATCCACGGAATATTGACTCAGAAGCCGACGAAAGTCGGCTTTTTTGTGGGCGATGAGTTGGCTGAGGATTATGGCTGTCGTGATAGGTTATTCACATCAACTACTAATGCTCGCTGTTGCTTCTTAAATACATTGTGTGGATACCTGAATCGTACCAAGCTATTTCTTTTTACGGGCGAGGAGAAAAGCCAAAGCAAAGGCTAAGTTCATGCTGGCAGGGACCATACCGGCAGGCCCCGCGCCACTGAGTACTGCAGTCACGTCCAGGACAGCGGCCAGACCATAAAGAATAATACTAGCAAGTATAATGGCATTCAGCGTGGCTGATGGTTCTGCGTTACGCGCCAACCAATACATAGCGGCCAGTGCTATAAACAGAGCCGCATAATGACGCAAGAAAGCCACCATTCCTGATGATACATCAGCCGGTACCACACCAGCGCTCATCTCCACAGGAGCAAACAAATGACCGATGCCAATCAATGCCATATACAGCGCTGATATTGTAAATAGTATTTTATGGTTCATGTAATGTACTCCCTGATGGATGTTATTGGTTTTGTGCCAGCATTTCTTTTGTAATTATTTAATCCTCTAAAGCGTAAAGTATCAAATTCAAAAAATAACTCAAATAATTAATTGGTATATTTTTATATCGGAGGAAGTATTTTCATCAGGATAGTATTACCTCAGTAGGTAGTGATAAGAGTATAGAGATTGATGATGGATGTGAATGGTTAGTGAATTACGAATCTCGTCGCTGGGGTCTGGAATCGATTTTATTGTCGCTGGGGTTCGATATGGCCTGGTGATCTTGGAAGGGTTGGGTATGTTGAGTTTGGTGGTTGTCCTGAAACACCCTGAACACAGACACGGCTAAGATTAGTAAAATCTGTGTCCTGCACAGATGATTTTATAGAATAGAAGGGGAGTAATATATTTCTCCCCTTCACTTTATATAAGTTGAAACGTTCCTAAAGCTTCGTGAATATCATGGCCATATATATTGTGTACCATTCCCCGCTGCATAGGGTGTATCACCAGTAGCGCCATTACAAAGTTGCTCATCCGGGACGCCACTTAAGCCATCATAGCCCCAGCTATATACCTTGTTTGATATCATCGCATAGGCGTTGGAGTTAGTACCGGCGTGTATGGCTGTTGCGCCTATCATATCAATCTGTGTGGCATCGGTGAGGTCATTCATCTGTACATTTAATGCATAATCATACTGAAGAATTCCGGTTGGATTACCCGTTTGGCCATATGTATTCGCACCCCAGGCGATTACCCTTGAGCCGCCGCCATTTGCGACGATGGCAAGCGCAAAGTTGTTGCCGGCAGAGATCGAGTAGGCATTGGTTACTGCTGTTCCCCCCGTATACTGTACTGAAACAGGCAAAGAGCTTGGTATGATATCGTTATTACCCAGTTGGCCGGAGGTGCCTGCGCCCCAGGATTTAATCGTACCGTCATTCATCAAGGCCAGACTGAATATGCCGCCGGCATCGATATTCGCAACACCCGTTAACGGGGTTTGTGGGGAGAGTGAGGTCACCACCTGCACGGGTACATTGCTTTGTACAATACCGCCGTTACCTAATTGCCCTGAAGTACCGTTACCCCAGGCCCAGACCGTACCATCCTCCTTGAGGGCCATATTGTGCTCCATACCGGCTGAGATATGACGGACACCTGTAAGTCCCGATACCTGGACAGGTATTTCGCTATGGGTGACGACAGAGCCATTCCCCAACTGGCCATAAGTGTTCTGGCCCCAGGCCCAGACCGTACCATCGATCTTCAAGGCCAGGTTTTGGTTATTACTCGCCGAGATCTGCATGACACCGTCGAGTCCGGATATCTGTACAGGTGCTATGCTATTGGGAGTTCCTGAAGCTAGACCGACCTGACCAAATTGGTTTTGTCCCCATGCCCAGACGGTACCATCCTTTAACAGCGCAACACTATGCTGGCCACCGGCTTCGATAGCCGCGACATTGCTTAAAGCTGTAACAGATACCGGACTGCTTCGGAGCAGATTTGTACCGTCGCCCAATTGGCCATAGCTATTCTTTCCACAGGTTCTGATGGTGCCAAGATTGGGATCGAGCATCAACATATGGCCGCTACCACCCTTCATGGGGGTCTCGTGGTAGGCGTGCAGGGTGGCTGTAGCCGTGTCTGTACCATCACTAATGGTGTAGTCCATAAAGTCATAGCGAGAGGGGCGTGTCCAGTCTTCACCTATAACAAATACTCCACTACTGATCTCAGTTACACCGCTAACCGGGGTTGTATTAGAGGTGACAGTTAGCGTATCACCAACATTGGCGTCGGTATCGTTGTCCAGAACAGCAACCGGATCTGCTGACACACCGACTACAATGTGGACAACATCATCATTTGCGACAGGGGCGATGTTGTTCGACACAGGAGGGATTAATACAAACTGGTGCGAGAGTGGATAGGTCGAGGTACTGCCGGAGCCCAGTATTTCTCCATAGATGTCCTGGGTGGCGATGTTGAGCTCGACGGTGTAGTTATCGACATCGGCAATCAACATGGCTGGCACATCAACCACACTGCTCTTGCCTATCAGGTGCAGAGTATTTCCTATCCACACCGGGACATACTCAACACTCACACTATCGGTGGTATTGGTCAAGGTCAGGTACTGTTCCACGGACTGGGTATCCATGGGTTTACTGAATGTAATGCTGATGGACGCCGTTTCAGAGGCAGACGAAGGAATGGTATAGGCCAACACCTCAGGTGCTGAAGTTGGATCCACACTGTTGGTGGCGTGTAGTAACTGATAGTCTTTTACCTTGGATGCCGCTGCAACCGCAGAGTCCACGGATTTTACGGTCAGGTAGGTGGCTTCTGCTTCACCGGCGACGAGACGGGGTATGTCGATCTCGCCCAGGACCACCTGGCCATAACGGTCCAGGCCAGAGAATACAATGATATCTTCACTGACAGACCAGTTAAAGATGTCGTAGTAGTTGCGGCCACTGCCTATCTCACTGTTGGTGGCAGACAACAATTCACGGGTTGTTTCCACGCCATCCAGATCCTCAACGCGTATGCTATCGACGGGACCATAGTTGATATCATTTCTTGTGGTTACATGAAAGATAAAGTTACGACGTACATAGTAGTCATCGCTAACAGTGCCGGCGGTACCCAGTGTTGCAATCACACCGGATTTTGCAGGCAATACCTGATGGATATTTTGCCCCGCACGCATAAAGATCTTCCCATCTGCGTGAAGGCTGGTGCCACTGCTGGGATAGCTACTAACATCTATATAGGCCCGTTCTACCCCACCGGTGCTGAGAGGTCTTACCATATTGAAATCATCATAGATGACCGTATTACCGCCGTCCGTAGAGTAACTGCTGATGGTCCCATCTTTTATGGTCACTCCAGCACCGGTGGTGAGTACCCTGAGGATCTCACTACCGGTATCTATGTTCAGACCATGATAGGCAACCTCACCGGTCTGTAGCACGAGGAAGCTTTGTACATTTTCACTATCAGGTGTGATGTCCGCCAGGGCTCCACTGGTATCGATCTTATAGAGGCGGTGTGCATAGGTGGCGGTACCATTGGAGTAGGAAATGGTACAGCTGCTGTTGTCTGTGTTACAGCTACGGCTAAATTCCTGACCGAGGAAGTACATATTTCCGTTCAGATCGAACTGAATCGGTTTTGCCGATGGATCATTGACCTTGTCCCAGCTTGTGTCACGGGGAAGTGCACGCACTCCCTCTACCACACAGCTGACTGCATCGTTGCTTAAGCTGATTTTATAGATGGCACAATTGCTGAATGCCGGCACCTCATTGTCAGCCGGATCCATCGCGATATAAAGGTTGGCTTTGTTTTTATCTGTAGTGGTGTAGAGCACGGTGTAGTCTTTATCGGACTCCATTGCGTTGAAGGTATTGCCCGTTGCATCCAGGGCGAGCAGGTTTCCTGTACCACCGCTATGACTGCTACGGGGTTGCTTAAGATTAGACGATACAGTAGGTGATGCGATTGTTGTATTGGCGTCCATGGTTATAACCGTCGATGCACTCGAGACGACACCGGTGAGGGTAACTTGCGTACCTATTACTGAGGGATCGGGGTCTCCTCCCCCACACGCAGATAGTCCCATAACAATAAAACAGATAAGGGTAGATTGGCTACGCATCCCGTGTGACTCCTTATTAATATTCATAGGCTACCGCACTGATATCGTGAAGATATCTAATCTCGAAACTATGCGTAATAAAACGATAATTTTTTATAATGTGATATTTGGCCTGTGTATCATGATTTATAAAAAAACATTTATTTTTCAGTGTATTACGAACTCATGAGGTTCGAGTATGCTCTTTGGTGTTTGTTATGCCTTCATCATTATGTCTATTCAACAAATCCAATGAAAATATAATGGTTATATCAACTCAACACCAGACCTCGTATATGGTATTCGAGCGGATCAATTTACTCATTTACCTATATCGGCATAAAATGTAAGGATATTTATCCCCAGTGGGGGTTATATGGCCCCGCGAGAGGGCCGCCGTATTCAGATTGAGACATGCATCACAGTTGAAACCAAAGTTATAGAACCATGATCAGGAAAAGAGATGAATGGGTATTTTCACGGTGGGGTAGTATGGAATGAGATTGGCTGTGTATGCTATGTAGAGAA
>JAOUJT010000034.1 GCA_029883105.1 Gammaproteobacteria bacterium | reverse complement strand
GGTAGGTGTTGAAGCCCGCCACAGCCCTCTGTTGTCGCCGCTTAAGGCGGGCGAAGTGAAGATCACTTTGCAACACGGTGAAGAGCAGTCAATCTTTGTGTCTGGTGGGATGCTGGAAATCCAGCCTCACGTGGTGACGATACTGGCGGATACAGCCATTCGTGCCAAGGACCTGGACGAAGCTGCAGCCATTGCAGCCAAAGAACGCGCCGAAGATGCCCTGAGGGACAACGCCGGTGAGGTTGACTACGCTCAGGCCCAGATCGAACTGGCCGAAGCCATGGCTCAGCTGCATACCATCCAGCGCGCTAGAAAGCGTTTGGGTGCATAAAGGCTGTTTGAGCTGTCGACAAGCTGTACGAAAAAAGGCGACCTTCGGGTCGCCTTTTTTTTGCCTCTGCACTTAGAATCCCTTTAGGGTTCGTTAAGTGCACCTACGCTTCGTTACGGCAACGCATTGGAGATGGTCAGGGTACTCATACCCAAGGGCACCGGTAATAGGTATCAAGATCCTCCTATCGGAGTTTCATGAGGTATGCCACGCTTCACTACGGCAAGGCCTGTAAGGGGTTCTTAGAGACGGAATAAAAGTATACCCCTTCGAGTATCTGGAAAAAGTAAAACGACGACACGCAGTAGCGATTTAGATACGATAGAATAGTAATCAACGAGTTATCAGGGATTATCCATGTCATTAAGTGTCATCATCCTGGCCGCCGGCCAGGGCACCCGTATGCGCTCAAGCAAGCCCAAGGTATTGCATCAGATTGGCGGTAAAGCTATGTTGCAGCGCGTACTGGATAATGCCCATAGCCTGAAGGCGGATCATGTACATGTGGTCTATGGTCATGGCGCTGAGCAGGTTCTGGAAACCATTCAAGACTCAGACATAAAGTGGGTTATGCAGGCGGAACAGTTGGGTACCGGCCACGCCGTAGGTCAGGCCATGCCGGGTATCGCGGATGATGAAACGGTGTTGATCCTTTATGGTGATGTACCGCTGACCAGAACTAAGACTCTTGAATCATTAATCGAGGCTGCAGCCAGTGGAGTGGGTCTGTTAACCGTTATCCTGGGTGATCCTACAGGTTACGGCCGTATCATACGCAACGATTCAGGCCAGGTTCTGGCGATCGTCGAAGAGAAGGATGCCAGCGAGGAGCAAAAGCGCATTGCTGAAGGTAATACCGGAATGATGGCCGTAAATGGTGGGCTGTTACGTCGCTGGTTATCCCGTCTGGACAATAGTAATGCCCAGGCGGAATATTATCTGACCGATATAATCGCCATGGCGGTCAGTGATGGCGTAACGGTAAATGCCGTCCAGGCTGACAGCGTGATTGAAGTATCTGGAGTAAACAACCGTATTCAGTTGGCAGAGATGGAGCGAGCCCTACAACGACGTCATGCCGAGGAAGCAATGACGGCGGGTGCGACCCTTGCCGACCCGGCCAGATTTGATCTGCGTGGTGAACTTAGCGTTGGTGAGGATGCCACTATTGACATAAATGTGGTATTTGAAGGCAAGGTAAGCTTGGGTAATGGCGTCTCTATAGGCCCCAACTGTTATTTAAAAAATGCAACATTGGCCGATGATGTTCATATCCTTGCCAATACCGTAATAGAAGATGCGGTGATAGGAGCAGGTTCACGCATTGGGCCCTTTGCTCGCATACGCCCGGATACAGAATTAAAAGGTAATAACCATATTGGTAATTTTGTTGAGATCAAAAAATCGATCATCGGTGAAGGTTCCAAGGTGAATCATCTAACCTATATCGGCGATACCATCATGGGTAGAGACGTGAATATAGGTGCTGGTACCATTACCGCCAATTATGATGGTGCCAACAAATACCAAACTATCATTGAAGACAATGCTTCAACCGGCTCCAACAGTGTTTTGATTGCTCCTGTGAAGGTAGGCAAAGGTGCGACACTGGGAGCTGCAACGGTGCTGAGAAAAGAGGCAGCGGAAGGTCAGTTGACAATGTCGATGATCAAACAGAAAACAATCGAAGGCTGGAAGCGGCCGGTTAAAAAAACTTAAAAGATCTCAACGCAAAAAAAAGCATTGTGAGCAAAAGAGCAATACTATCGTAAGTTATATTTTTGCGTATTGTTATCACTTGCGTCACTTGCGTCCCTTGCGTTAATAGCTCTTAAGGAAAAATTTATATGTGTGGAATTGTTGGTGCCATAGCGGAACGTGATGTAACCCCCATCCTGCTGGAAGGACTGCGTCGTTTGGAATATCGTGGATATGATTCTGCGGGTTTGGCGGTGTTGGACAGTAAGCATCATCTACAGCGCGCACGTAAGCCTGGCAAAGTGGCGATGCTGGAACAGGCGCTCTCTGCCTCGCCGATACATGGCACGGTTGGTATTGCACATACCCGTTGGGCCACACATGGTGAACCGACGGAGAGTAATGCTCATCCACATATATGCAACCAGACTGTCGCCGTAGTGCACAACGGCATCATAGAGAATCATGACACCCTCCGTGAGCAACAAAGGGCAAAAGGTTATACCTTTACCTCTGATACTGATACTGAAACCATTGTTCATGAGATCTATGAAAATCACATAAATAAAGGTTTGGATCTTCTTGCTGCGGTACAGGCCACGGTGAAAGGATTGCATGGTGCCTATGCGCTTGGAGTCATTAGCAAACAGGATCCACAGCGTTTGATTACGGCACGCATGGGCAGTCCTCTGGTGATAGGTGTAGGCATAGGTGAATACTTCATTGCTTCGGATGTCGCTGCACTATTACCGGTAACCCGTCGTTTTATTTTTTTAGAAGAAGGCGATGTTGCAGACCTGACACGTCAGTCTTTACGCATTTTTGATCGGACGGGCAAACAGGTAGAGCGGGAGATCAAGGAGTCCGAACTATCTGCTGATGCTGTAGAGTTAGGACAGTACCGCCACTACATGCAAAAAGAGATCTTTGAGCAACCACGTGCCATTGCCGATACTTTGGAAGGTCGCATTGTCAATGATCAGGTGATAGAGCAGAGCTTTGGTCATCAGGCCAGTGAGATCTTTGAACAGATCAAAGAGGTTCGTATCATTGCCTGTGGTACCAGTTATCATGCTGGCCTGATTGCCTCCTACTGGTTTGAGTCGCTGGCGGATATCCCCTGTCGTGTGGAAGTGGCTTCAGAATTCCGCTATCGACAGCCACACCTGCGCAAGAATACCCTGGTGGTAACGATATCTCAGTCCGGTGAAACCGCCGATACCCTGGCAGCTTTAAAAGAGGCCAAGGCATCAGGTAATGTTCACTCCCTAGCCGTGTGCAATGTGGCAGAGAGTTCATTGACCCGTGAATCTGATCTGATACTGTTAACTCGCGCAGGTCCTGAGATTGGTGTGGCCTCTACCAAGGGCTTCACCACACAGCTTACAGCACTGTTACTGTTGGTGCTTGTTCTGGGTAGAAGACATGGAATCAGTGCCAAACGTGAGAAAGAGTTGGTACATCACTTGGAGCAGGTAGCCGCAAAAGTAGAAAAGGTACTGGAGATGGATGAAAGCATCCGTCTCTTGTCTGAGCAGTTTGGCGATAAGGAACACGCACTGTTTTTAGGCCGTGGCACCATGTACCCGGTGGCGATGGAAGGTGCACTAAAGCTTAAAGAGATCTCCTACATCCATGCTGAGGCGTATCCTGCTGGCGAGCTAAAGCATGGGCCACTAGCTTTGGTAGATAGTGAGATGCCTATCATCGCCGTAGCACCGAACAATGAGCTGTTAGAGAAATTGAAATCTAATCTGCAAGAGGTACGAGCAAGAGGTGGTAAGCTATTTGTATTCGCAGATGGAGAGGCAGGGTTTAAATCAGAAGTGGATGTAACAGTGTTAGATGTTGAAAGTATCAATGATGTGATAGCGCCGATAATCTTTAGTATTCCACTACAGTTGCTGTCGTATCATGTAGCTGTGATTAAGGGTACAGATGTGGATAAACCGCGAAATTTGGCTAAAGCAGTGACGGTAGAGTAGTGTTTAATTACGTAGTTCTATACCCAGAATTCGTTGTTTAAGTTCTGCGATGTGTGGCATGAGTTCAACACTAAATTTTTCTGTGTCTTTAATTTCGCCATTATAGTAATTATCTACTAGTAACTCTATGGTGCGTGCTGTGTTGCCGATGTCCTCAAAGCCATAGATACTTGCCGCACCTGCCAACTTGTGTGTTTGGAAGCGTAATTGATTTAGTGCCTCATCATCATGGCTTTTCTGATAGATTTCCCATGCATCTAAACAGGTAGTCAGTCGTGCAGGAAGTTGACGACGAAAGTTTGCAAATAGTTCTTCTAGTTTGTCATCAAAATTATCCATCTGCATCCGGTTCCATATGTCGTTGTCGTATATCGAGTATATCGTCCAGTATATCTGTAAACAGGTCAACCAGATCTGCTTGAAAGTGCATGCCTTTTTGTTCATGCAAAAGCTTGAGTGAATCCTCGACCGTCCAGGCTTTTTTATAGGGCCGCTCGGTAGTTAATGCATCAAAGACGTCGGCGATGGCCACGATGCGTGCGGTAAGAGGGATCTCATCACCGCTGAGTTGCTTAGGATAGCCACTACCATCCCATTTTTCGTGATGTGCCAAGGCAATTTCGCTGGCCATTTTCATCAAGCTGGAGGTATGGCCGGAAAGAATCTCTGCTCCAATAGTGGTATGGGTTTGCATAATATTCCATTGCTCGGGATCAAGTTTTCCAGGTTTGAGCAGAATAGAGTCAGGGATGCCGATTTTGCCAATATCGTGCATCGGGCTGGCATTGAGTATATCTTCTGCTTCGATATCACTCATGCCGGTTGCTGACGCCAGTCTTTGTGAGTACTTACTCATGCGGATGATGTGTAAACCAGTTTCATTATCACGATACTCAGCGGCACGCCCCAACCGCTGAATCACCTCCATTCTGGTGTTATTCAGTTCTTGAGTACGCTCGCGTACTTTTTCTTCCAGTATCTTGTTTTGATCTCGCACCTGATTATGTAGCAGCCTTACCTCCAGCATATTTCGTATGCGAGTAAGAACTTCCAGTCTATCAAAAGGCTTGGTAAGAAAGTCTTTGGCCCCATGCTCCAGAGATTTGATGCGGGTGTCACGGTCTGTTTGCGCAGTAAGTACCAGTACAGGCACGTAGGTTTGTTCTTCTTCAGCTTCGTTTAACGCAGCCATGACTTCATATCCATTCATAAATGGCATGGTGATATCAAGCAGGATCAGATCGTAGTGATGTTGAAGATACATATCGACGACAGGACGTGGGTCTGTGGTGCTGTGAACAAAGCTAAAACCCTGATTCGAGAGCATCTTCTCTAAAAGCAATACATTCGGTGGCTGATCGTCAACGATGAGAATCTTTGCATTTAGAATGGCGTTAGTCATTTCCATTTTATCACCGTTATGTTTTTAGTCTGTATTAGATTTGTAGGTATTGATGACGGTTAAAAAGTTCTTCACATCTAATGGCTTGGTTAAATAGTCATTAAAGCCTGCCATCATGGCTGACTCGACATCTGCAGGCATGGCGTTGGCACTGATTGCGATACGAGGAATGTCTCTAGTATTTGGGTTGTTATTTAATGCACTGCATATTTCCATGCCACTCATACCTGGTAGATTGATATCCAGCAGTATCAGATCAGGTAACAAATCGGTGGCGGTGTTAAGACCTTCTGTCCCATCTGTTGCAGTAATAAGAATGATATTCGGTATGCGTTGTAAGATATTCGACACAAGTTTAAGGTTTGCTGGATTGTCTTCCACATAGAGGATGCGAAATGCCGTGTTGGTAGAGGTCTGCAACAGTTCTTGCAGTTCTGGTTGTAGCACATCGGAGTCGATATGCGTAATGGCGTCATCCTGTGGAAGGTGGATGCTAAAGCTTGTGCCGACATTTACCTTGCTGCTGACATCGATATAACCATGCATTAATTCTGTCAAGCGTTTGGCAATGACAAGGCCGATACCCGTCCCTTCGGTAAGTGTATTTTCTGCGCCTAGTCGATTAAAGGGTTCAAATAGTTCGGAAAGTTTATGTTCAGGAATGCCATAGCCTGTATCATTTATACTAAAAACAACCTCTTTGGTCGTTGATATCTCTTGCTTGAGTGTAACCGTGCCACCAGTACGGTTGTACTTAATGGCATTGGTGAGCAGATTAAGATAAACCTGCTTGAAGCGTATACGGTCCGCATGGATATATAGCGGCTGTATCTCAGGTTGGTATGAGATAGTGATGTTATATTGTTCTGCCATTTGTTCGGTTAACTTGAGGCAATCTCTGATGACGTCACAGGCATCAACGGCTTCCATGGAGATACTTAACCTGCCCGCTTCAATCTTGGAAAGATCCAGTACTTCATTGATCAGTTCCAGTAGATGCCAGCCAGCGGTCAGTATTTGAGCGGTGCTGGTTTGATGGGATTCAGATAAGGGATCATCTGAATCAGACTCCATCAGTTGACCAAAACCGAGGATAGCATTGAGTGGGGTACGCAATTCATGGCTCATGCGAGAGAGAAATTCGGTTTTGGAGCGACTGGCCTTTTCAGCCAAATCCTTGGAGAGTTTTAACTCCTGATGATCCTGTATGCGTTCACAGTTCACCAACCGCGCATGTATCAGGCTACTACTGGTGGTAGTAAAGGGTTGGAGGAAATCCACGACCTCCTGGTCATAGCCCTCAGGCCGGTTTGCAATCCCGTACATGCCGATCATTTTCTCGCCGTAGTAGAGTGGAACGCCGAGAAAGGCCTTTAGGGCAGGATGCCCCTGTGGAATGCCTGCAGCTCGGGGGTCATTGCTGGGGTCATTACTAATCACCACATTACCGGTGGTAATTACTTTACCAAATAGGCTGTTGAGGTTGCGGAATTCCATACCATCAGGGGCATTATCTGCGTAGAAGGCCCGCGTTTCATCATTCCATGCGATGTTGGTGATGCTATTGGTTTTTAGATAGGGAATGTCCTCTTCCGTGTAATAAATTTCACCAATAAAGCCATAAGCACTGTGAGTCAGCTCCAGTAAACCCACTAGCATTTGTTCAAAGATATCAGAATATTCCTCTGACCTAATGGCCGCAGAGGTGGAGTCATTTAATAAATCGAGCAGACGTTCGGTAGTTTTTCGTCGACTAATGTCCTGCACAACGCCGATCATGCGCAATGGTGTACCGTCTTCACTACGTAGCACATCACCTTTTTCACTCAGCCAGCGTACCTTGCCATCGCTGCGTACAATACGGTGTTCGATGTCATACTCGGCGCTTTTCTCTACACAGGCGTTTACAGCGCTGGATACCAGCTCGCGGTCATCGGGATGGACGGCTTGGATAAAATTTTCATAGGTGGTATCCACGACATCGTCATAGCCAAATAAGGCGCCGATCCGTTCAGACCAGAACAGTTCGCCAGTTTGTATGTCCCAGTCCCAGTTACCGATATTAGCCGCTTCCTGACTACGGCGCAGGCGCTCTTCACTAATACGTAAAGATTCTGTGATCTGTTTTTGCCTCGTGATGTCGGTACGAATAGAGATATATCTATTCGGTAGACCGGAGTGGTCAAGCATTGGTGCAATCGTTGAGGCAACCCAATAATCGTCACCATCCTTGCTCTTGTTTTTGATCTCTCCCTGCCAGGTCTTGCCAGTGCTAATGGTCTGCCACATCTCGGCAAAGAAATTACGTGGATGGTGACCGGAATTTAGCAGATTATGTGAGTGACCGATTAACTCTTCGTGATTGTAGCCACTAATGTCAAAGAATTTCTGGTTGGCATAGGTGATATTGCCCTGAAGATCGGCGATGCTGACGATGGCATGTTGATCCAGCGCTATCTTGAAGTGTTCAAGCTCGTTAACGACTTTTCCCAATTCGTTAAAAGCCTTGTTATAGGAGCGAGTACGTTGGGCACGAATTTGTACCGTCTGTATCAAGATATTAGGGCTGACAGGTTTAACCAGAAAATCATCAGCGCCCAGACGCAAGGCCTCGAGATGTTTATCCAGTTGGGTTTCTGCAGAGAGGAAGAGGATAGAGGTAAACTGCTGTTTAGGATCCATGCGGATCATGGCGGCCAGTTCCAGGCCACTATATACGGGCATATGCATATCCTGCAGGATAACCTCTGGCTTAAACTGCTGGATTGTCTCTAGCGTTAGTTCGGGATCTAGAACCACCCCAGTCTTGATGCCGATCTGTTGCAGGGTATGGGCGGTATAGGTTGCGTGCTCCGCATCGTCATCAACAATCAAAACACGATAAGGTTCACGAAAGGTGAGAGAAATCAACAGTTCAATGGTGTGTATAAGTTCGGAGAAGTTCACCGGCTTTTGTAAATAGTAGGTGCCACCAGCTTGCTGTGCCCTAAAGCGGTACTCCAGGCTGTCCTGATCAGAGAGAAAGATGACAGGCAGTTCAAGATCAATTTTTTCATGCAGATGAGCAACAAAATTGGTTCCTGCATATTGATCATCGGCAAAGACAATATCAACAATAAGCACGCTAGGTAGTTGTTTTTGTATTGCTGTTTCTAATGCTGATAGCTGGGAAAAGGTTTTCGTCTGATATCCTGCATTGATCAGCAGGGTTGAGATCTCATTTAACAGGCTTTCGTCGTCATCAACCAGGTAGATAAGTACGTCACTGGCCACAGTGGTGCTGAGTTCCAGGTGTGCAGAGAGTTCATGGCTTACTTGTCGAGCCAGTTGTTCGTAATTATTTTCCTCAATATCCAGATTGATAGCGGCGATGTATATATGGAGTTTATCGGTGAGTTCAGCGAGATCGATATGCCCTTGTTCGTTTAGATAGCGTTCAGCGGCTTTGGCATGTTTACTGATGTCCATGTAGCCATAGGTGGAACTGGTACCGGCGAGGGAGTGAAAGGCAATAATCAGTGAATCGAGTTGTTCCTGATGATTGGCTGCACCAAGTAATAGTGCGGTTTGTTCTATCTTTTGCAGGCGAACAGGTAAACCGTCAAAGAAGCTTTGGCGTAGTTTTTCCAGCTTTTGGCTTATATTGGTAGGTTCATTCGGCACAGCAACAAAGCTCCAGTGGCTGGTACAAAGCAGCGATAATATGGTTTCATACTATCGCCTGGTGGGTTTTGAAGTAAGTACAGAGAGACGGATTTTACATTGTTTTTTCAGATGCTTAGCTATGAACCAAAGGGATTTGTTAGTGTTCAGCACTAGCCAGTCTGAGATTTGGCCCAGATGCTACGCAGATTGTCAGAAAGGGTCATCGGGTCAAAGGGTTTGGCGATAACATCGATGGCACCCAGCTCCTTATACTCCTGGACCTCATGCGGCTGTACCTTTGCAGTCATGAAGATGGCCGGAGTGGAGGCAATCTCAGCAATCTCACGCAGCGCCTTTAGGGTGCTGGGACCATCCATGCCGGGCATCATTACATCCAGCAACAAGAGGTCCGGGGCAAAGGCAACGACCTTGCTCAGGGCCTGATCGCCATTACTACAGACTTCCAGGGTAAAACCACCGATCTCCTCCAGTGCCAGTCTGGTCACCGCCTGAATATCGGGTTCATCCTCGACGTAGAGTATTTTTTGTAATTCGCCCATTTAAGTCTCCGAAATCCTTAGTAATTACGACAGAATATTACACTAACTAGGCACGAAGTCCATTGGGTGTATAGAGGTTTTACAAGATCAGCGATTAGGCGGCGGCGATTTGTTACTATGCGCGAATGGATATCACCCACCTGATAGATTCTCTCAATGACTCGCAACGCGAGGCGGTCTGCGCCCCACCCAACCATATGTTGGTGGTAGCTGGTGCCGGCTCGGGCAAGACCCGTGTATTGGTACACCGCATCGCATGGTTGATCCAGGTGGAGCATGCCTCCCCTTATGGCATTCTTGCCGTTACCTTTACCAATAAGGCGGCGGGAGAGATGCGTAACCGCATCGAGTCATTATTAAATACCCCTGCCGGAGGTATGTGGGTAGGCACCTTCCATGGTCTGGCGCATCGTATTTTGCGTGCCCACTGGCGCGAGGCAGATCTGCCTCAGGCGTTCCAAATCCTCGATAGCCAGGACCAACTTCGTATGGTGAAACGGGTGATTCGTGACCTGGAACTGGATGAGAGCCAGTGGCCGCCGAAGCAGTCGCAGTGGTACATCAGCGCACGCAAGGATGAAGGCAAGCGCCCACAACATATCGATACCGAGGGTGATCCCTATACTCAGACACTGGTGCGTATCTATCAGGCCTATGAAGAGGCCTGCCAGCGCGCCGGGGTGATAGATTTCGCCGAGATCCTGTTGCGCGCACATGAGTTGTGGCTTAAGCACGCAGAGATTCTGCGTCATTATCAGCAACGTTTTCAGCACATTCTGGTGGATGAATTTCAGGATACCAACGCCATTCAATATGCCTGGTTACGTTTGTTGGCGGGGGAATCCGGCAAGTTGTTTGCGGTGGGAGATGATGACCAGTCTATCTATGGTTGGCGTGGAGCCAAGATCGAACACATCCAGCGCTTTGCCCAGGACTATCCCTCAACGACAACCATCCGTCTGGAGCAGAACTACCGCTCTACCGGCAATATACTTGCCGCCGCCAATACGGTGATCAGCCACAATACTGAACGTTTGGGTAAGGAGCTATGGACCGACAGTGGCTCGGGAGAACCCCTCTATCTCTATCGTGCCTTTAATGAGACCGACGAGGCGCGCTTTGTGGTAGGGCGGATTAAGACATGGGTGGATGACGGCGGCAGCCGGAATGACTGTGCTCTACTCTATCGTTCCAACGCGCAGTCCCGGGTGTTGGAGGAAGCGCTTATGGCGACCGGCACCCCTTATAGGGTCTATGGCGGACTGCGTTTCTTCGAGCGTGCCGAGATCAAGAGTGCGCTCGCCTACCTGCGACTCATTAGCAATCGAAATGACGATACCTCTTTTGAGCGTGTGGTGAACACCCCCACACGGGGAGTGGGCGGCAAGAGTGTGGAGGCCATTCGCGAACAGGCAAAATTGTATAAGCTCTCCATGTGGCAAGCGGCCTGTCGTATCGTAGAAGAAAAGCTGTTACCGGCCCGCGCCACTAACGCCATAAAACTCTTTATTGAGCTGCTGGAAGAGCTGGCAGTGGCCAGCAAGGATATGGTCCTGCACGAACAGGTGGAACACATTCGGACCAACAGCGGCCTTATCGAACACTTCGAAAAAGAGAAGGGTGAGAAAGGTCAGGAAAGGCTGGAAAACCTTGAAGAGTTGGTCAATTCTGCCCGCAGTTTTATTTATGAAGAGCTGGAGGAGCTATCAGAATTGGATGCCTTCCTGGCCCATGCGGCGCTGGAATCGGGTGAGGGGCAGGCGGAGGTGGGTGAAGACTATGTGCATCTGATGACGCTGCACTCGGCCAAGGGTCTGGAGTTCCCTCTGGTGTTTGTTGTCGGTGTCGAGGAAGGGCTGTTTCCACACAGTATGTCAAAGAATGAACCGGGACGTATGGAGGAAGAGCGACGTCTCTGCTATGTGGGCATGACCCGTGCCCGTGAGTTGCTTTATCTGACCTATGCCGAGGCCCGCCGTCTACATGGCAGCGACACCTATCCGTCTCCCTCGCGTTTTATCAGTGAGATACCGGAAGAGTTATTGGAAGAGGTACGTGCCAGCGGCAGCTACGGTTATGCCTATTCCACCCCGGCAGTGAGTCAGAGGATGGAGGCAGCGCCCGAGGGATTGCAATTGGGCCAGGCGGTGGAACACCCAAAATTTGGCCGTGGTGTGGTACTGAATTATGAAGGCTCGGGTAACTCCGCCAGGGTGCAGGTGAACTTCGAATATGAAGGGGCCAAGTGGCTGGTTTTAGCATATGCAAACTTAAGTCTGGTTTAGGCCTTGTCAGTGGTGGGGTTTCGGTGTCTATAATGGCTTAATCATCACTCATTGCGGTGAGATAAGATGAATAATAAGTCAACCAGAGGATATTTTAACGATGAAAAGACGTGAGTTCGTAAAAACCCTGGGGGCCGGTGCGGTCGCCGGTGGTACCGTACTGGCGGCGCCTGCTGTTAGTGCCAAATCAAACCAAACGCGTAACTGGAAGATGGTGACCACCTGGCCGAAGAATTTCCCCGGTCTGGGTACTGGTGCCAACAACCTGGCCAAGCTGGTTACCGATATGTCTGGTGGCCGTATCAATGTGAAGGTCTATGGTGCCAAAGAACTGGTTCCACCATTTGAAATTTTCGATGCGGTTTCACGTAACACGGCGCAGATGGGTCATGGTGCCTCTTACTACTGGAAAGGCAAGAGTCAGGCCGCACAATTTTTCGCCGCTGTGCCCTTCGGTCTTACCGCGCAAGAGATGAATGCCTGGATCTACCACGGTGGTGGTATGGAGCTGTGGCAGGAGATCTATGCCAAATTTAATCTGGTTCCTACCGCAGCACTAAACACCGGTGTACAGATGGGCGGTTGGTTTAACAAAAAGATCAACTCTTTGAAGGACCTGAATGGTCTGAAGATGCGTATCCCCGGTCTCGGTGGCGAAGTGCTGAATCGCCTGGGTGGTACTGCGGTATCCCTGCCTGGTGGTGAGATCTTTACCTCACTGAAGTCTGGTGCCATTGATGCGACCGAGTGGGTGGGTCCTTATAACGATCTGGCCTTTGGTCTGCATAAAGCCGCCAAGTACTACTACTACCCAGGATGGCATGAGCCAGGCACCACCCTTGAGTGTTTCATCAACAAGGAAGAGTTCGATGCCCTGCCCAAGGATCTGCAGAGCATTGTGCTGAATGCCTCCAAGGTCGCAAATCTGGACGGACTGTCGGAGTTGACCGCACGTAACAACGCTGCCCTGGACACCCTGGTGAACAAGCATAACGTTAAGCTGATCAAGTTCCCCGATGATGTACTGAAGCAACTGCGTAAGGTCTCGGATGAAGTCGTTGCCGAAGTGGCGAAGAATGATCCGATGTCACAGAGGGTCTACGACTCCTATATCAAGTTCCGTGAAGCAACGATGGCCTGGCATGACGTTTCCGAACGTGCCTACCTCAATGCTCGTGCGCTATAAGGCGTAGCCTTAGACGGGTGATAAGAGCGGGCCTTTATGGCCCGTTTTTTTATGCGTAAAAATATATTCTCTTAATTCAGCTTCTATTCAGCTGGCCTGATTTAGGCTACTCACATTCTCAATAATCCCCAGGAGAGTGTGATGTCAAAAACAAAACAAATTGCCGTATGGGATCCCTTGGTGAGGTTATTCCATTGGACTCTGGTGCTAGCATTCTCTATTGCTTATCTTACAGAAGACGACTTTCTCAACCTGCATGTGTTGGCCGGTTACTACATTGCCGGTTTGTTGATGGTGCGGATTGTTTGGGGGCTGATAGGGACAAAATACGCGCGCTTCTCGGATTTTGTCTATGCACCAAAGATCGTAAAGCAATACCTGAAAGATATGTTAAAGCTCAAGGCTAGCTCCTACGTTGGACATAACCCTGCAGGCGGGGCGATGGTGGTGGCTATGTTGATAACACTTAGCCTGACGGTGGTGAGCGGACTGGTGACGTATGGTGCCGAGGAACAGGCAGGCCCTTTGTTGGCATGGGTGAGACATTGGAATGGTGACTTGTGGGAGGAGCTGCATGAATTTTTTGCCAATCTTAGCTTGAGCCTGGTAGTCATACATATCATCGCGGTGGTGATGAGTAGCCTGTTACATAGAGAGAATCTGATCCGTGCCATGTGGACGGGTTATAAAGAGAGACAGGAGGATGAGTCATGAAAGTCTGGATATTGGTGGGCTTGATATTTTCCAGTACAGGCTGGGCTGCTGATGCGGCCACTTCGCGTCTGGATGAATATGCACAGATTGTTAAGACACCATTTAGTGCTCAGCGTGGTCAGCAACTATGGATACATAGCTATGATTACAACAAGGGCGTTAAGCAACGCAGTTGTGCCAGTTGTCACGGGGAGGATTTGAGCGAATCCGGTAAGCATGTGCGTACAGGAAAGACGATCAAGCCGATGTCTCGGTTGAGCAATCCCTCCGCACTAACGGACGAGAAAAAGATTGAAAAATGGTTTACGCGTAATTGTAAGTGGACCATGGGCAGAGAGTGCAGTGTCGAAGAGAAGGGTGACATATTGACCTTTCTATTATCAGGAGCAGAGAAATGAAACGTCCCATACTATGGTTAGCAATAGTTCTGTTATTGGTGTTAAGTGTCAATGTGTACAGTGATGATGATGAGCATAAATGGAAACAGTGGTTTTCTGGCGCAGCCAGTGATATCCGTCCGGTAACGAATCAACTCTACAAGCAGGAGTGTGCCAGCTGTCATATGGCCTATCAGCCAGGTCTGTTACCTGCTGCCAGCTGGAAAGGGGTGATGAGTGGTCTGCAGGATCACTTTGGTGAAAATGCAGAGTTGAATGCAGAGGACGTGGCGATTATTCTGGATTATCTGCAACAAGATGCGGCGGATAAGAGTAACTTTGGTAGAAGTGCCGCATTCGCACGCAATACCAGTGAGCAACAGTTACGCATTACCGAGAGTCGATATTTTGTACGTAAACATGATGAGGTGCCCAGTCGCTTTATCAAGGATGAGCGCATTGGCTCATGGAGTAATTGTATTGCCTGTCATGTTTCCGCCGACAAGGGCGTCTACGATGAACATGATGTAAGTATACCCGGAGTAGGACATTGGGACGACTAAATACGTTTCTGTTGGTGAGTGCCGTTTTTATTACCGGTCTATGTACACCGGCATGGGCGGATATGGGTATAAAAGAGATTCGTCAACTGGTAGAACAGGCCAAGATATTGCCATTGGAGCAGATGATACAGGCGGTGGAAGCCGAGATGGCCGGGCGAGCCATTGAGGTGGAGTTGGAGCAGAAGGACGGCGTGTTCATCTACGAGATTGAATGGCTGGATAAGCAGGGACGGGTATGGGAATTTACCCTGGATGCGAAAACCGCCGTGATACTCAAGCAGGAGCGTGACTGAGCATGCGCCTGTTACTGGTAGAGGACGATGATCAATTGGCAGAAGGCCTGAGCCAGGCACTGACAGCCGAAGCCTATGTGGTGGATCGTGCGGACAACGGTATAGATGCACAATATATGGCGGAACAGCAGGAGTATGCTGCGGTGATACTGGATCTGGGCCTGCCCGGCCGACCGGGCTTGGAGGTATTACGCAACTGGCGTGACAAGGGGATCTTGTATCCGGTACTGATCCTGACCGCCAGAGACAGCTGGCAGGAGCGAGTTGACGGCCTACAGGCCGGTGCCGACGATTATCTGGGCAAGCCGTTTCACCAACAAGAGTTACTGGCACGTTTGCAGGCATTACTGCGCCGTACTACATCACACAGTCAGCCACAGTTAGCCATTGCCGGTATCCAATTGGATGAGATAAAGCAGTGCATAGAGGTCGACGGTAAAGAAGTTGATCTGACCGCCATGGAGTTTCGCTTGTTACGATATTTGATGCGCCATGCTGGCGAGGTGATCGCCAAGCAACGTCTCTATGAAGCCGTTTATGACTGGGATAGCGAACGAGATATCAATATTATCGAGGTCTATATTCGTCGCCTGCGCGAAAAATTGGGTAAAGAACATATCGAAACTCGTCGTGGTCAGGGTTACCGCTTCAGGCTGGAAACATGAGCTCATTACGACGACGCCTGCAACTGTCTTTAAGTCTTACCCTACTGTTGATGCTGGGCCTGTTTGCAATCGGTACTGGCTTCATGGGTGAGCGGCTGATGCACGAGCTGGTGGCAAGCCGACTGGCGGATGACAGTGAGGCACTGTTGGCAAAGTTACAATGGGATTCAAATAAGCCCAGCTTGGTTGACAGCCACACCCTCTCTTCATCCTATCAACGTGCATACAGTGGGCACTATTTTGTTTTACAGACGGCGGGACTCCAACTGCCATCACGCAGCCTGTGGGATCAAGCCTTTTTCCTACAGGCAACAACAGAGGTGGGCACATGGGCGTTATATGAAACAGACGGGCCA
>JAOUJT010000257.1 GCA_029883105.1 Gammaproteobacteria bacterium | reverse complement strand
GGTCGTTTGAGTGGCAACCAGAACGCCTTAAAACAACAGGTACGCGCGGCTTACATCAGTGGTCAGGAAGCGTATCTGAAGTTAATTCTGAGCCAGCGTGATCCGCAACGACTGGGTCGCATGTTGATCTATTACGATTATCTCAATCATGCACGGTTGGAGGAGATCGACGGCCTGCAAACAACCTTACAGAAGCTGGAAAGCCTTAATAAACGTAAGCAGGAAACACAAAAAGAGCTAAAAAATCTGTTACAACGTAAAGAGACCGATAAGCAGGCGATGGAGGTCAGCCAGAAGCAGCGACAGTTGCTGTTGGCGCAGCTGGCGATCAAGCTGGAGGACAAGGAAGTCGAACTGGCGCAGTTGAAAGAGGATGAGCAACGGCTGCATACCCTGCTGAACGATCTCACCGAGGCCCTGTCCGATATACCGGCGGTACCGAAACAGTTACAGGCATTTGCCAGCCTGAAGGGAACATTGGCCTGGCCGGTGTCTGGCAAGCTGGAGGCCAGTTATGGCACGCGGCGCAGCAGGGGTCTGCGCTGGAAAGGGGTTGTGCTCGATGCCAGCAAGGATAATCAGGTTAAGGTGGTGTCGCATGGACGCATCGCCTTCTCAGACTGGCTACGTGGTTATGGATTGTTGTCCATCGTTGATCATGGCAATGGCTATATGAGTTTGTACGGTCAAAATCACAGTCTCTATAAAAAGGTCGGAGACTGGGTGGAAAAAGGTGAGATCATTGCCGAGGCGGGTGAGAATGGCAGTGAACAGGCCCAACTCTACTTTGAGATACGACATCGCGGTAAGCCGGTTAACCCGCAACGCTGGTGTCGTCGGTAATAGCGTTATAATCTAGTGTAATCAGTTGTTGTCGGTTATATGCTTTATATAGCCGGACACCTTAGGAGAAGAAGTATGTTAATGAAGCGCACGATTGCCATCCTCGCATTGGGAATTATTACCGGTGTGGGATTGAGTCTGGGTACAGGCGTGTGGGCGGATCGCGATCGCAGCCAGCTTGCCACACTACCCACTGCGGAATTGCGTACCTTTACCGAGGTGTTCGATCGGATCAAAAAGAATTATGTTGAAGAGGTGGATGACAAAACCCTTATCGAGAATGCCATACGCGGTATGTTGAGTGGCCTGGATCCACACTCTACCTATATGGATGAAAGTACCTATAAGGATTTGCGCGAAGGCACCAAGGGCGAATTCGGCGGCTTGGGTATACAGGTGGGCATGGAAGATGGCTTCGTTAAGGTCATCAGCCCCATCGACGATACCCCCGCCTATCATGCAGGTGTGAAGTCTGGAGATCTGATTATTCGTCTCGACAGTCAGCCGGTTAAGGGTTTGAGCCTGAGCCAGGCGGTGAAGCTGATGAAAGGCAAGCCAGGCACCTCTATTCTGCTTACCATCGTGCGCGAAGGCGCAGAGAAGCCGCTGAAGATAAAGGTTGTTCGTGACGTCATTAAAACCAAAAGTGTGCGTAGTAAATTGTACAACGACCATTATGGTTATATACGTATTACTACCTTTCAAATCAACACCGCTTCTGATCTGCTGAAGGAATTAAAAAAGTTACGTAAGGCCGCCACAGGTGGAAAGTTGGATGGCTTGGTGTTGGATCTACGCAATAATCCTGGTGGTGTGTTACGCGGAGCGGTAAACGTCTCCGATGCCTTCCTTCGTGAAGGGCTGATTGTTTACACTCAGGGCCGTGTGGATGATGCAGAGATGAGCTACAAAGCCTCGCCTGATGATCAGATCAATGACGCGCCGATCGTTGTGCTGGTGAACGGTGGTTCGGCCTCGGCTTCCGAGATCGTCGCCGGTGCCCTGCAGGATCATAAACGCGCCATTATTATGGGTACACCAACATTCGGGAAGGGGTCCGTACAGTCCATCCTACAGTTGGATCGAACTACTGCACTGAAACTCACTACGGCACGTTACTTTACTCCTGCCGGTCGTTCCATTCAGGCCGAGGGGATCGTGCCCGATGTCTTACTGGATAGTGTAAAAGTCACCGCAGTGGATACCCAGTTTGATCAGATTAAGGAGCGTGATCTGAGTGGTCACCTCTCCAATGGTAGTAAGGTTAACTCTGAAAGAAAAGATGGCAAGGAGAGTATCAAGGCCACCAATCTGGCCAGTGAAGATTACCCCTTATTCGAGGCCTTAAACCTATTAAAAGGTTTGCAAATGGTTCAGGCCAGAGCCAAATAAAGTATAACCCGGGGGGCGAAAGCCCCCTTTTTTTGCCGAATCGTATCGTAATGAACCCTAGATGGAACGATTAAGCATGGAGTCAGAACAAGGCGCTGAGCGTTACGCATTGGTGGTGGACGATAACCGTATAAACAGACGGGTGGCGACTACAATGCTGGAAAGGTTGGGTTGGGCACATGTGGCGGAAGCAGAAAATGGTCTACAGGCTCTGGACTTGCTTAAGTCTTCTGCTTTTGATTTGGTCTTAATGGATTGCGAGATGCCAGTGATGGACGGTTTTGCATCGGTACGCCAAATCCGATTGTGGGAAGAAGAAAACTCCAAACCTGCCTGCCTGATCATCGCATTAACCGCGAGAGTCCAGGAGGGCGATCGAGAACGCTGCATTAACGCGGGAATGAATGATTATCTCACCAAGCCATTACAATTTGTTGAATTAGAGGCCGCTATCAAGCGCAGGGTCAATGAGGATGCAACCGCTCACTTGTCATTGGAACAGGTCAATAGTGCAGATATTCCGGTAATAGATGACTCCCGCTATGAAAAAATGTGCGCACTATTACGCGAGGGTGTGCAGGAGTTTTATCACGATTATCTTACTGCAACCAAGACAAAGCTGGATGAGATCCGATCCAGATCGGATATGCCACTGGAAACCAGCGCCAGGTTGATACACAGTATACGTGGCAGTGCAGCGAATGTCGGCGCGGCAAAATTGCATGATTTGGCCGAACAACTGGAACAGCGTCTGGAAGCGGGCGAGACAGGAGTACTGCTTCAGCAATTATCTTCTCTGCAAGAGACGGTTCATCAGCTAGAGGGACAGCTGCACAAGCGACTGGGCCAGCGCAGACACTAAAGGTATTTCCTCCTGGTCCGTTAACTTGCATACATCGTATATGCAAGCAATCAGGTCGGAAGATGGCACGAATCATTTTAATCGTAGGGATACTACTGGGGCTGGCATTGCCTGTCGTCGCACAGGAGCGAGTTGCACAGATCAGCATCATCATCGATGACCTGGGTGATCAATGGCGCAATGGGTTACGGGCGATAAATCTTCCTGGTCAGATCACCTACGCTATCCTTCCCCATACCCCCTATTCTGTCAGATTGGCACATAAAGCCCATGATGCGGGTCGTGAGGTCATGCTACATTTCCCCATGGCCTCCAGTCATCGTTTACGTCCCGGTCCCGGCGCGGTCGATGTGAGCATGAGCCAGGTCAATTTTCGTGCCCAGGCACGTGACAATCTTGCGGCAGTCCCCTTTATTCGTGGGGTCAACAATCATATGGGTAGCCAGGTCACACCAAGCATGAAACACATGGCATGGTTGATGGAGGATTTGGCACTACGTGGCGATCTGTTCTTTGTCGACAGCATGACCATCGGTACCAGTGTTGCCGGTATCAGCGCCCAGGAAAAAGGCATTCCCATGGCAAGACGTGATGTGTTTTTGGATCATCATCGTGATGCGGTGAAGATACACAAACAGTTTCAACGCTTGTTGAAGCTGGCGAAACGTCGAGGCTATGCCGTAGCCATCGGCCACCCTTATCCGGAGACCCTGGCCATGCTGGAGGCAGAGCTGCCGAAACTGACGGCGCAAGGGATCGAGCTGGTGGCAGTCTCAACACTGATTCAAACACATCGACAACAGGGTCCGATTTTATGGCAAGCGTCCTTATCCCCCTCGCCAGTGGCTTCGAAGAACTAGAAGCGGTCACCATCATAGATCTGCTGCGTCGTGCACAAATCGACGTAACCGTGGCGGGTGTGGGCGGGCCTGAGCCGGTCACCGGCAGCCGTGGTACCACCATCGTCCCGGATGTAGCATTGGCAGAGGTCATGGCCCAGCCCTTCGACATGATTACCCTACCCGGAGGTCTACCTGGTGCCGACAATCTGG
>JAOUJT010000256.1 GCA_029883105.1 Gammaproteobacteria bacterium | reverse complement strand
CGCCGATGAACGCGACTGGGAGCAATTCCACGCCCCCAAGAATTTGGTCATGGCCCTCTCGGTAGAGGCCTCGGAACTATTGGAACATTTCCAGTGGCTGAGTGAAGCGCAGAGCCAGAACCTAAGCCCTGAACAGCATCAACTGGTGGCTCATGAGATGGCGGATATATTCATCTATCTGATACGGCTGGCAGGCAAGCTGGATGTGGATATACTCCAGGCCGTAGAGGAGAAGATCAAGCTCAATGCTGCCAAGTACCCTGCGGACAAGGTGCGCGGTTCAAGCCGCAAATACACCGAGTACCAGAGCGATAAGGATTAATGAACGATAGCGGGGTCAGCTTCGGGCATACCCGCGCCGATTTCTGCCGGGGTGGCGTCGCGCAGACCATTAACCGTGACCTTGAAGGTGATGGTCTTTCCGGCAAAGGGATGGTTGGCATCAAGGGTAAGTTTACCATCTTCGATATTGGTGACCGTTAGCTTCATGGGTTCACCCATATCATTCTGAAACTGCGGTCTGGCACCTACAACGCGGTATTCGGCAGGGACATTCTCAAGATCATCGGTGAAGGTCAGATTGGGATCATGCTGACCGAAGCCCTGCTCCGGGCTGAGGGTGACGCTGACCTCATCACCATTCTTTTTCCCTTCCAAAGCAGCTTCAACCTCTGGAAACATCTGGTTATTGCCACTGCCGTGGATGTATTCCATCGGCAGGCCAGACTGCTCCAGAGTCGTGCCATCTTCATCCAGAATCGTGTAGAGAAAGGCCACTAGCTTAAACCGGGAAACCACTTGTTCGGACATCTGTCCATTCCTCATACAAATTAAATCGCAGGATGCGAGTCTACAACATGGCGCAGTGTGGGCCAAGTTTGGACATGAATGAGAGCACCATCGTCGGTGCAATCCTATGTCTCTATATAGTAAAAAATATGAGTAGGGCGATCACTGAGAATGAACGATTTGTTATTGTGTTGAGTTAGCAACTAGATTCAGATGCTTAGGCAGCCAGTTTAACGAAAATAATGAAGCCATAAAATAGGGTGCTGGTTTTAGCCGGGCTATGTTTTATCTTTTTTATATCCTTGATGTCCTTTATCTTATATGTACCGGTCTTACTGTGAAGTTCAGTGTCGGTGACGGCTGTGAGGGTAATGGTTTTTTCGGCTTCATTCCCTGTGGTAATGCGTACCCGATCACCCTCGCTGAGCGCTTGCTGCAGGGTGGATGATTGACGATCCGGTAGTGGCGTGGCGGTGGTACAAGCTACGATGAAAAGACAGCCGCCAAGAATGCTAATAAGTCGAATGTTATGCATAGTATGACGTCCATTGTCGGTGTTACGTGTTTTCGATGTGAAGTATATATTAACGTTATTTGTATCACATTATAAAGTCTTTGCCGCAGCCCGATCTGTTTTTAAAGCAACGCTGTTCTCGTGGCGTACTGTCGCAGGCTGATGTTTATCTGATGTTTGATTATATTGCAGGAGATTTTTTATAGGGAGAGACTTCTCTAGGCATTGAGTGATATTAATTTATGTCATCTCGACCAGCGGGAGGAATCTTAAGATGCCTCCTTCATCGGCATGACAGGATAGTCGTTATGGCACTACTCTTGTCATTCCGACCAGCGGGAGGAATCCTAAGATGCCTCCTTCGTCGGCATGACAGGATAGTCTTTATGGCGCTACTCTTGTCATCTCGACCAGCGGGAGGAATCTAAGATGCCTCCTTCGTCGGCATGACAGGATAGTGTTATGGCGCTACTTTTGTCATTCCGACCAGCGGGAGGAATCCTAAGATGCCTCCTTTCGTCGGCATGACACGATAGTGTTATGGCGCTACTTTTGTCATTTCGACCAGCGGGAGGAGTCCTAAGATGCCTCCTTTCGTCGGCATGACACGATAGTGTTATGGCGCTACTTTTGTCATTTCGACCAGCGGGAGAAATCCTAAAATGCCCACATGCATCGATATAGCATATTGGGATTGTACAATGTGTTCTGTTTCTTCAAGCAAGGCACAAAGATGTGTGCCGTTTGGGTGAGTAACGAATGACTCGAAGCTAAATATACATCATCGCCATAGGGACACAAACCACTCGCCTGTATGTCAAATTAGCAGACATAGCAAACCATTCACACCTCTGGTTTTGTCATGCGAAACCATCACTGGTACCACGAAGTGAAATAAGATTGCGTTTGAACGCTACAAATAACTCACCTTCTATCATGATGTGAAACGAACGGACCTATAGACCCCTGCAAATTTAGTAATGCCGCCATCGCAGTGCTATGATGCGTCGTTGCCCGAAGGCTCCACTTTTACAATATCGCTAAGCGATAATTGTCACCGCAGGGACTACAGGTTGCATGATGTTTATGGGACAGCTGTGTACTAACATGGAATAGTTTATATATTAAATAATTAACAAGAGGAGAAAATTATGCGTATCGTTAAATCTCGTCTCGCTATTGCATTGGCCTCGCTGGTCACGATCATTGCTACAGCAGTGACTCCGGTACAGGCGGCTGATTCCAAGCAATATATACTGGCTACGGCTACTACTGGAGGTACTTTTTATCCCGTTGGTGTGGCCCTGGCAACCCTGACCAAGGTTAAGCTGGAGCCAAAGCAAAAGATCGGCATGTCGGCTATCAGCTCTGCCGGTTCCGGTGAAAATATCAAGCTGTTGAAAGAGAATCAGGCACAGTTTGCTATCCTGCAAGCACTGTACGGTTCATGGGCCTGGAACGGCACTGGTAAGTTGGAAAAAGCCGGTAAACAGAGTCACCTGCGTTCCGTTTCCATGCTGTGGCAGAACGTTGAGCACTTTACCGTTAAGTCTGACCGCGTTAAGAGCGGCAACATGGATGATCTGAATAAGTTCGATGGCGCCAAGTTCTCCATCGGCAAGCGCAACTCCGGTTCCGAAGGTTCTGCCCGTCATATCCTTGCTGCTCTGGGTATCGATGCAGACAAAGAATTTGATGTGGCTTACCTGGGTTATGGTCCTAGTGCCGATGCGATGCAGAATGGTTCGATTGTTGGTATGAACACCCCTGCTGGTGCGCCTGTTGGTGCAGTGTCTCGTGCCTTCGCCAACATGGGTGATGACATTCGTGTACTGGACTTCACTGACAAGCAATTGAAGAAGATCAACAAGGGTGCACCTCTGTGGAGTCGTTACAAGATCCCGGCTGGTACCTACCCCGGTCAGAAGAAAGACATCAACACCGTTGCCCAGCCTAACTTCATGGTGGTACGTACAGACGTTGATGAGGAGTCTGTTTATCAGATCACCAAGACCATCTATGAAAACCTGGACTTCCTAAATGGCATTCACAAGGCCACCAAGGTGATGTCGCTGGAAAAGGCCATCTCCGGTCTGCCCATGCCTCTGCACCCTGGTGCTGCGCGTTACTACAAAGAGATGGGTGTAAAGATACCCAAGCACCTGATCTCCAAGTAATGTAACTATGCGGGCGGTACTTATCCTCTATAGAGGTGGGTGCCGCCCGTTTTTTATTCCTTTGCAGAAGTTTAATTATGTCCAAACAGCAAGACGATAGTTATCAAGAAGAAGTGGAAGAGACCAAGGCCATCGTGCGTTCCGGAGCGGGGCATACAGGAAAACTGATCTATGTTTTCGGTATCGTCATCTCTTTGATCCACATCTATCTGAATACCATCGGTACCGTATCCGAGCTATGGATGTCGGCAATCCACTTTGGTCTGTTTGGCGTTATGGCCGCGCTGATCTATCCAGCGAAGGCAGTTAAGAATATAAGCGGGGCCCGCTGGGTCTTGCGTATGGATTATCTATTGGGTGCCCTAGCCCTGCTCTCGGCACTCTATTTGATCGACCAGGAGGTGGCGCTGTTTGATCGCGGTCAGACCTTTATCGCCAGCGACTGGTTCTTCTCTATCGCGGCGGTGTTGTTGATCATCGAATTTGCCCGCCGCACCACCGGTTGGGTGATCCCGATTTTGATCGTCTTTTCCATGAGCTACATGGGTTGGTGGGGACAGTATATCGATGGTGTATTTAACTTCCCCGGCCTGAGTGCGGAGGTGGTGATGTTCCGTAGCTACTTCAGCACCGAGGGCATGTTTGGCCCCATCGCCCGGATCTCTTCCACCTATGCCTTTATGTTTATTCTTTTTGGTGCATTTTTGCT
>JAOUJT010000255.1 GCA_029883105.1 Gammaproteobacteria bacterium | reverse complement strand
TTGCTAAGTGTTTCCTCGCCGCCGAGCCAATTGATTAGCCCCAGTCCCAGATCGAGATTGGCACCATTGCCGAGATAATTATTGGAGAGAAAATCTCCATCACCGATAACGGCCACATGTTGTGGACTGGTTTCGCTGACCTCGCCCGTTCCCGTACGCGACAAAAGGTAGGCGGTGGTCAGGGGGCCGGCGATGTCCTCTTCGGGATCAAATTGTACGTAACGATCCAATCCACCGGTCTCTGACCAACTCTGTGCAGAGCTTTGTAACAGAGGTGTTGCCTGCCATTGCCCTGCCTCAGCCAGGTCCAGCGCTGCGGCCAAAGGCAACAGGGTGATGTTGTCCAGATTACGGGTGACCGGGTGATCCGGATAGTCGCTGATCAGGGTGAAGGCGGCGTTGGCTACGCCTAGTTGTTCTGCAGAGGGGTCGGCGATGGTGCCGGGGATAAGATCGACTCCCAGGCTGGAGGCCAGATTGTCCAGCCCCTGTAATTGTTCCGGTTCCAGTAGCCAAAGCAGGTTGCCGCCGGACTCTATGTAGGCCTGAAGCAGGCGAACCTCTCCGGGTAGGTAGGCGGTTTGTGGGCTGGCAAGGAGCAGTGTGGCGGCGTCCTCGGGCAGTGCGGCCTGGGCACCGAGGTTCCAGCTTTGCACATGCAGGCCGTGCTCGCGTAATTGCTGTCCAAATAGCCCCAGATCATGATTGGCCTGGCTATCCAGCTTACGTTCGCCATGGCCCGTAAGCACATAGATGGTCTGCTTGCCACGGCGCAGTAGCCGCAGCAGGGTATTATTCAGCGCCTGTTCACTCAGCCCCTGTAGATGTTGCTGGCGCCCCTGGTATTGGATCACCAGTTCGCCTTCGACGCTGATGTTGTCGTCACGTACCCGTTCCGGGTGGTTGTCTGGATTGACGAATTGCACCTGGATATCGGCCTTGTGTCGCTGGTATTTATTCAGCAGGTGAAGGATCGCCTCACGGCTGCGACTGAACTCCAGTTCCCGCGCGTAGGCGGTGATGGAGACTGGCCCTGGCATCTCTTCCAATAGATTGATGGTGGCAGGACTCAGTGAGTGGCGAGCCGTGGCGCTGAGATCGACCTCAAACTGATAGCGTTGTCCCAGCCAGGCCAGCAGGCCGAGGAGGGTGATAAACAGCAGCAGAAACAGGTTGTGCTGAACCCGTAGGGAACGGCGAATGAGCTTGTCTATCTTCATCGTCAGGCCTGTAGTCTTTCGCCATCGAGGCGGCGTATGCTGAGCACCAGAAAGCCGGTGATGAACAGCAGGTAATAAAGGATGTCGGCGCTGTTGATCACCCCACGGATGAGATTCTCATAGTGGGTGAGCAGTGACAGATAGGCGAGGACACTGGTACTGCCATCATCACCAACGTTGTTGGCCGCCATATTGAACAGCCACAACAGTAGCAGCAGACCGAAACTGGTGATGGCTGCCAGGGTGGGGTATTGGGTCAGGCTGGACATAAACAGACCTGCGGCGGCAAAGGCGGCGGCCAACAGCAACAGGGCAAGCCAGGCACTGAACAAGAGTCCAAAGTCGAGGCTGCCACTGCCCAGTAAGGAGAGCGGTGTCAGCAGCAGTAGCAGCAATAGACAAAGGATAAAACCCAGCAGCCCCAGATACTTGCCGAGGATGATCTCGCTCATTGACAGGGGTGCCGACAGTAACAGGCTTAAACTTCGGCTGCGCCGTTCCTCACTGATCAGTCGCATGGTTAATAAGGGAATGACCAGCAAGAGGATGGTGGCGATGTTGGCGAACACCGGGATGATCACCAGTTCGGTAACGTCCGGGGCCTTCTCCATTAAACTGAGACGGGCCTGTATCTGCAGGAATCCCTCCAGCCTTCCCATAAACAGATAGGCGTAGAGGAATTGCACCACGGCGAGGATGCTCCAGGCCAGGGGCGAGAGAAACAGGCTGCGTAGCTCACGGCTGGCGAGGGTGAATATGTTCATGTTTCAGACTCCACTACTTCGTTATGGGTCAGATCCATAAATACATCCTCCAGGCTAGCCTGCTCCGGGCGGAGTTCGTACAGACGCCAGTTTTGTGCCACGGAACGTGCCACCAGTTGTTCAGCAGGGCTGGTGGCTTCCTTGTAATGGACACGAAACTGTCCATTTCCCAGCGATTCACAGCTTTCTACGCCGGCTAAATCTTGCAGTGCATCGAGCGCCGGTGGCTGATGGAAGGCCACATACAGGCTGTTGTGTTGCAGTCGGTGCTCCAGTCCCTGGATACTGTCGCGAAATACCAGTTTGCCCTGATTGATGATCTGTACCTGATCACAGGTAGCCTGTACCTCGGGCAGGATATGGGTGGAGAGAATCACCGCATGATCCTGTCCCAGCTCACGGATCAGACTGCGGATCTCGCGTATTTGTATGGGGTCGAGACCCACGGTAGGTTCGTCGAGGATCACTACCGCTGGCAGATGGATAATCGCCTGGGCGATACCTACACGTTGTTGATAGCCCTTGGAGAGATTGCCGATTAGGCGGTGTGTCACACTGTGCAGGCCGCAGCGGTCCATGGCCATCTGCATGGCACTGGCTATCTTGGTTCTGGGGATTTGATTGATACGGGCACAGAACTGCAGGTACTCATAGACGGTGAGTTCACGATAGAGCGGCGGATTCTCTGCCAGATAACCCAGGGTAGCCTTGGCCAGTCGCGGTTCATCCAGCAGGTCGTAACCGGCGATGGTGATCTGGCCCTGACTGGGGGCCAAATTGCCACTGAGCATGTTCATGGTGGTGGATTTGCCGGCACCATTGGGGCCGAGGAAGCCCATGACCTGTCCGCGTTGGACTTGAAAGCTGATATTATCCACGGCAGTATGATGATTAAATCTACGACTCAGCTGGGTGGCTTGTAAAAGATATTCAGACATAGGTCGATAGTATGTTTGAATCAAATGGATTATCAATAGAGCAGGCTGATAAAAGCGAAAATGGATGATATTAATGTGAAGCTGGTGGAGTATTACCACTATGACCAGCTAAAAAGATTACATAGCCTGGAGATATTGGAACTCGGCATCGAGGAAAACGAGATCATTCAGCGAATTCATAGAGACTTCCTCGATGAAAAGGCGACTGAGATCGTCGATCGATTCTATCTCAAGTTATGGAAGCATGAAGAGTTTAAGGCCTTTCTCAAAGATCCACAGCAATTGGCACGTCTTAAGATTACGCAAAATAAATATCTGCATGAGCTGGGTATTGCCTGCGAGACCGAACACTATTTCGAAGGCCGTCTGCGTGTGGGGCTGGTACATGCCCGTATAGGGTTGCCGCTGACCTTGTATATCAGTGCCTATCATCTTCTGTTTACTATTATGCTGGACTCTATTCCCAAAGCGATACGAGAACAGAGAGAGCTGTATCAGCGCATGCTAAAGGTGTTGTCGGCACTGATTACCCTGGACACGACTCTTGCGGTTGAGGCCTACCACTTCACCGAGATCGGTCACCTGAAGAATACCGTCGATAATCTTCTTGATGAGCACACGCAACTGAAACATCAGGCCCACTATGATGCTCTGACCGGTCTGTTTAACCATGAACGAATTCTATTGCACCTGAATATGGCTTTGTCAGACCTGCCCAATGATCACGCACTCTGCGTGGTAATGGCGGATCTGGATCACTTTAAGCGGGTAAACGATAACTACGGCCACTTGATGGGCGATGCGGTATTGCGTGGCATCTCATCTCGTCTACGCGCCACCATGCGTGGTTTCGATTATATAGGGCGCTACGGTGGTGAGGAGTTCCTGATTATCCTGCAAAACACCGACCTGGAAGAGGGTGAGGAGATCGCCGAGCGTTTGCGTAGCCAGGTGGAACAAAGCCCCTTCCACCATAATAATACCAGCATCCCGATAACCGTCAGCCTGGGCCTTACCCATTATCATCCGGGGGATACCGTTGAGAACATGATCCAACGTGCCGACGAGGCCCTGTATCAGGCTAAAGCCGCCGGAAGAAATCGGGTTACCATTATTCCATGAGTAAGCTGCTGGGTGTCGACACCGGTGGTACCTTCACCGATTTTGTCCTTTATGATCACCACTCCCTCACCATTCACAAAGTATTATCCACCCCGCATGCCCCGGAGCAGGCGATCCTGCAAGGCATAAAAGAATTGGGCCTGGAG
>JAOUJT010000254.1 GCA_029883105.1 Gammaproteobacteria bacterium | reverse complement strand
TTATTAGTCCATTGCTATTATTCATTGCCATTAGTATTAAACTTTCTTCAAAAGGACCGGTCTTCTTTAAACAAATGCGGCATGGCTGGGATGGCAGAATCATTAAGGTCTATAAATTCCGTTCTATGAAGGTGCATCAAGAGTTTGATGGTACTGTTACTCAGGCAATTAAGAGAGATCCAAGGATAACAAAAATTGGCGCTTTTCTCCGTAGAACAAGTTTAGATGAATTGCCCCAGTTTTATAATGTATTGCAAGGAAGGATGTCTATTGTAGGCCCAAGACCTCATGCAGTTGCTCATAATGAACATTATAAAGAGGTGGTAGATCAGTATATGTTACGGCACAAAGTAAAACCAGGTATCACTGGCTGGGCACAAGTTAATGGATGGCGAGGCGAGACCGATACAGTAGAAAAAATGCAGAAAAGAGTTGAGTTTGATCTATTTTATATTGAAAATTGGTCATTTTGGTTTGATTTGAAGATTATCTTTTTGACAGTTTTCAAGGGGTTTGTTGATAAGAATGCTTATTGATAATTAGTCGGAAGTCGGAAGTCGGAAGTCAGAAATTTAGGGTATATGATTTAGTGAAAATAATAGTTGTTGATGGGGCAGGCTGCTTCTGGCCGTATTGCTCTTTTTGCTACAGATTACTACACGCCTGATGGCACGTAAGTAATTATATTCATATCGAGGATTTATGCAGCGCTCATTTGCGGGCATTAGAGTACCTTGTTGAGGGTGGTAAAAGCCGTGTTTATAACATGGGTAATGGGCAGGGGTATTCCATACGCGATGTTATTAATACCGTGAAAAAAGTAACGGGTAATGAGTTTGAGGTGGTTGAAGCACCAAGGCGCGATGGAGACCCCGCCCGGTTAATCGCCGATTCTACACAATTACAAAATGATTTGGGCTGGCAGCCGAAGTACCCGGATCTTGAAACGATCATTCAGCATGCCTGGAATTGGGAGCAGAAGCATAACTGGACATAAGTCCGTAATTTGAAGCAATAAGTTGGAAGTTGTGAGTTAGCGAAAGGCTAATGATATTAGCTCATCAGAGACTAATAAATCTATATAATAAGAAAACAGAAGTTTATTGTGAGTAGTTTGGGTTTACGAAATGCACCTGCATCTAGTAAGTAAATCACATATTTATGCTGTAAATAGCGATAAATTTGTCATTTTTCACTCATTTGTTCAGTAAAGTTAATATGCAAAGCAACTTATAACCACTGAGATTTTCCATGCTCAAAGCCCCTAAATGCCAGTTTATTGTTGTTATACTTACAGACATTATGTGAATAAATTAAGGTTGCTCAATTATTTCTAATGAAACCTGAATGACGGATAAACAAATCTCTTTAACAAGCGGGAGCCGTCTGGCTCGGAATGTGCTGTGGAACTTGTTGGGTAATGGTGCGCCGTTGCTGGTAGCCATTGTTGCCATCCCTATTCTTATCGAAGGCTTAGGTGTAGCTCGGTTTGGTGTGCTTACACTTGCCTGGATGGTGGTCGGTTACTTTGGTCTATTTGATCTGGGGCTTGGTAGAGCACTGACCAAATTGGTAGCTGAGAAGCTGGGTAAGGGGCATATTGATGAAATCCCTGTACTCTTCTGGACAGCAATAACAATGATGGCGGTTCTTGGCGTGTTGGGCGGAATTGTCGTAGCTATACTTTCACCTTGGCTAGTGAGCAGCGTATTTAAAATACCTCCAGTGCTGCAGCCCGAGACTTTAACAGCCTTCTATTTACTTGCTGGCTGTATTCCTATCGTCATAAGTAGCACTGGCCTACGTGGCGTTCTTGAGGCTCACCAGCGTTTTGGTCTGGTAAATATCGTGCGAATTCCTCTTGGAGTTTTTACATTCCTAGGCCCAGTGGCAGTGCTTCCTTTCTCGAACAGTCTCGTGCCGGTGGTTACTGTTCTGGTTGTTTCCAGACTATTTTCCTGGTGTGCGTATGCAGTTTTATGTTTGAAAATTGAACCCGTCCTTCGACATTCGATCCGTATACATCGAGCGATAGTAAGGCCTTTGATTAACTTCGGTGGCTGGATGACAGTAAGCAATATTATCGGCCCGTTGGTGTCTTACATGGATCGTTTCCTCATTGGAGCGGTAGTCTCGATGACTGCAGTGGCTTATTACGCCACACCGTATGATTTGGTCACTAAGCTTTGGATTATACCAGGAGCTATGATGGGAGTAATGTTTCCAGCGTTTGCTTCAGTCTTTGTATCAGATCGGTTGAGATCAGGGTTATTGTTTAAGCGCACGATGCGTTATGTATTTTTTTCGTTGTTTCCTTTTGTTTTAATTATCGTTACTCTTTCTGAGGAAGGTTTGAGGCTTTGGTTAGGTGAGGGGTTTGCCATGCACAGCGCCTTTATTATGCAAATTTTTACAATCGGTGTGTTTATTAACAGCTTTACTTATGTATCATCAGGTCTAATACAAGGAAGTGGTCGCCCTGATCTGATTGCAAAGGTTCTTTTTTTAGAGCTTCCATTTTATCTTGTCGCTTTATGGGTGCTGCTGGATTTATATGGCATAGTTGGCGCTGCAATGACGTGGACGCTAAGAATAGCAGTGGATGCAGTGATATTTTTTCTTTTATCACACCGGATTTTACCAACTTCGTTAGTCATAACCTGGCGTATCGCGCTAATTGCTGTTTCTACTATTTTTGCTCTGATAGTATCTATTTTGCTAGAAGGATTAATAATTAAAATTATCTGGCTGATAACCGTGCTAACTATTTTTATATATGTCGTTTGGACGCGGGGCATTCCTTCAAACGAACGAGGTATGCTTCTGCGTATGTTTAACAAAACACCTATGGAGAAGAAGCTTGGATGACATTCTTAAAGAGTATTACATCTAAGATATATTCGTTGTTTGCAGTATTTTATACGGGACAAGATAAACGTTATATCCAATATGAAATAGGTGAATATACCTACGGTAAGCCAGTGGTGAACTCATGGGGTGAAGGTGCCACATTGAAGATTGGGAAGTTCTGTTCAATTGCATCAAATGTAACGATCCTTCTGGGTGGCAATCATCGTATTGATTGGGTTTCTACTTACCCTTTTTCGAATGTTTTTTCTGACGCAAGAGGCTTTACTGGGCATCCAACAACAAAAGGTGATGTTGTAATAGGGCATGATGTCTGGATAGGAACTGAGTCAATGATTCTATCAGGGGTTACAATTGGTTCTGGCGCAGTCATTGCCGCGTGTAGTGTTGTTACGAAAGATATACCTCCTTATGCAATAGTCGCTGGTAACCCAGCGAAAATAATAAGACAGCGTTTTGACCAGGAAACAATTGAGAGTTTACTAGAAATTGCATGGTGGGACTGGCCTATAGAAAATATTAAGCAGGCATGGCCTCTCATATTGTCTACAGAGATCAAAGAATTTATTAAGACGTATCAAAAATGAAAAGTTTCAGTGGTGATACTGGTTGCAGGAAAACTCAAATATTATGCGTCTGGCTCGCTGTGAGTAATTATAAGATTAATGATAAATTAGCAATTTCATTATGACAGTTACATTATAAATAAGATGAACATGCAAAATACAAAAAATATACAAGACATGTATTCAGAATGGCCAGCTGATGGACTTGAGGCCGTACCTAATTGCCCGGTCTGCGGCACAAACAAACGAAAAGTTCTGCATGAAGGCTTGACTGATCGTGTTTTCTTTTGTGCGCCAGGAAAATGGAATATGTATCGCTGCGAATCTTGTGCCACTGCTTATCTTGATCCTCGTCCTACAGCTGAAACTATCGGTTTGGCCTATCAAAATTATTTTACTCACAATGAAGAGCTCGGTTTCTCTTCACTAAACTTTGTACAAAAAATTCGACGCAGATTCGCGAATGGTTATCGAAACTACCATTATGGAACGAATGATTATCCCGCCAGCTTCTTCGGTATCATTGCTGCCATGCTTATGCCTGCAGGTAGAGCAGTCATTAATGCAGGAATGCGGCATTTGCCAAAAGTACAAGCTGGTATGCGCTTGTTGGATTTAGGCTGTGGCAGTGGGGCATTTTTGTTACGAGCGCGTAGCGCCGGATGGGCCGTTGTCGGAGTTGATTTCGATCCAAAGGCAGTTAAAGCTGCGTGCAGCCAGGGACTTGATGTTCGTTTGGGCGGTGTGGAATCGCTAG
>JAOUJT010000032.1 GCA_029883105.1 Gammaproteobacteria bacterium | reverse complement strand
AAGTCTCTGCGATGGTTCGCATGTCGCGGATAGGGACCCCTTCCTCTAACAGATTCTGTAATACCTTCAACACAGTGCCCAAAGAGACGGTATTGGGGACCAAATCTTCCACCAGTTTCTTTGCACTTTTCCCCAGTTTATCCAGCAAACTTTGTACTTCTTCATGCCCCAGCAATTCGTGTGAATGGGACGACAACAACTGACTCAAATGGGTCGCGATCACCGTATTTGGATCTACCACCGTGTAACCCAAAGATTGAACATGTTCCCTTTGTTGTGGCTCAAACCAGACCGCCGGCAAGCCAAAGGCCGGATCGACCGTTTTGATCCCGTCTATATCTCCATGCACTTCTCCGGGATTAATCGCCAACTCGCGATCCGGCTCAACCTCGGCTTCCCCTGCCGTTACACCCATAAGGGTAATACGGTAGTTATTTGGCTCAAGATCAAGGTTGTCACGAATATGTACAGGAGGGATAAGAAAGCCCATTTCCTGTGATAGTTTACGGCGTACACCCTTAATACGATCCATCAGCTGACCACCCTGGCCCTTGTCCACCAGTGGGATCAAGCGGTAGCCAACCTCGAGTCCGATCACATCTACCGGTGGCACATCATCCCAGCTGAGCTCTCGACTCTCAGGTGGCGGAGGCGCTTCCTGAGCAGCCACATTGACTTCTTGGATTTGCTCGATCTTCTGCCTCTGGTAAGTGACATAGGCTATCGTGCCTAATATGACAGACAATAATAAGAAGGCGACATTGGGCATCCCGGGTATCACCCCAATCAAGCCAAGTACCCCTGCAGTAATGGCCACCACCGAGACATTGCCAAACAGTTGCTTGACAATCTGGTCTCCCATGTTTTGGGATTCAGAGACTCGTGTAACGATAATGCCTGCCGCTGTAGAAAGCAGGAGACCAGGAATCTGAGCGACAAGACCATCGCCGATAGTCAACAATACGTAGGTTTCTGCTGCATCGCCAAATGCCATGTCGTGCTGCCCAACACCAACAATAAGGCCGCCAATGATGTTTATCATCGTAATTAATATGCCAGCAACGGCATCGCCTCGAACGAACTTACTGGCACCATCCATGGAACCGTAAAAGTCCGCTTCTGCCGCGACATCAATACGTCGCTGACGAGCCTGCTCCTGATCTATCAAACCTGAGTTAAGATCAGCATCGATGGCCATTTGCTTTCCAGGCATGGCATCCAAGGTAAAGCGAGCAGTAACTTCAGAGATTCTACCGGCCCCTTTAGTGACCACCGCAAAGTTAATGATGATTAGAATAATAAAAACAATGATACCTACTGCATAGTTACCACCGACAACAAAATCACCAAAGGCCTGAATAACATCACCAGCAGCACCTGGACCGGCGTGCCCCTCAAGTAATACCACACGTGTTGATGCCACATTCAAAGCCAAACGGAACAAGGTAGCGATCAAAATGACCGCTGGAAATATTGCAAAATCCATGGGACGCATTGCGTAAATGGTCACCAACAAAATAATTAGTGACAAGGAAATGTTGAAAGTAAAAAATAAATCCAACAATAGTGGTGGCAATGGTAATACTATCATTGCCAAGAGCGCGATCACCATGACAGGAATACCTAGCCCTCGGCGCACTATCTCTGTAAAAATGGATGTAACATCGGCTTGCGCCATAAAACCCTCTGTCGTTATTTAGTCACCGAGCGACGAATATTTGACGCACGACAAATATATGTATCAGTAAGGGAGCAGATTTACTCTCTCTGCAATTCCTTGGGGATAGGCAAGTCAACCAAAGCCGCAGAATCACTTAGGCTAGAGCCTGTTTCCTTAAGATGGAAAATATAAGCCAATACTTGAGCCACAGCCTGAAACAATCCCATCGGTATTTCCTGATCCAACTCTGTACTGTAATACAAAGCTCGTGCCAACGCAGGCGAAGACAATATAGGTATATGATGATTATCAGCGACACCGCGAATATTTCCGGCTATCAGGTCCATTCCCTTTGCGACCAGTACAGGAGCCTGCATATTTGCAGGGTCATAGCGCAGAGCAACTGCATAATGGGTGGGGTTTGTGATGATGACATCGGCACTTGGCACCTGTTCCATCATTCTGCGCTGTGCCATTTCACGTTGTAATTGTCGAATCTTGGCTTTTACTTCAGGATTACCCTCCGTTTGCTTCATTTCATCCCGAACTTCTTGCTTGGTCATTTTGAGTTGCTTGGCGTTATCCCATATTTGAAAAGGCACATCGATAACCGCAAGAAGTATCAGTGTCATACTGATAGTTAGAAATGACCATACAAGCAAACTGCCCAAATCGGATATAGCAACATCGATCGATTTTAAACCCAGTGACAAAAACTCATTAGACTGTGCATGGATTATTGATATAGCGGCAAAACCTATTATCAAAAATTTAATCAATGCCTTTACCAGCTCTATCAAACCCCTGACAGCGAATACACGCTTCATGCCTTTAACAGGATCGAGCTTTTCCCATTTAAAAGCGATGGCTTGAGGGCTAAAATTCCAGCCACTCAGTGCTATGGATGAAAAAAATGCGACAAGTACCAATAGTATTAAAAGAGGTGAGATAATGCCTAACGCTTCATAGATTGCTTGGAGGAATAAATTCGGCATAGAGGCAATATCAAATACATGCTCTCTCTCAATATTCAGACTTCGGTTTAACAGATCTGCCATTTCGCGAACAAGTGTATCGCCAAACATAAGAAATGCGCCACCTGCAGCCATGAGCATTGCCATAGTACCTAGCTCACGAGAACGAGGAATCTGGCCTTTTGTGCGGGCTTCACTTAGACGTTTACCTGTCGCCGCTTCTGAACGTTCTGCACCGTCATCTTGGGCCATTATGAACTCCTATAAGACTGCCCACGAGTTCAAATATTTGATCAAACAAAGTAGATACCTGTGAGGATAGATTTGGCAGGGTTACCCATATAACAGCAAGACCTGTTCCAACCATGAAAGGAAATCCAACAGCAAAAATATTTAACTGAGGTGAAGCGCGAGTCATAATACCAAATGAAATATTTACTATCAGCAAGGCACCAATAGATGGTAGAGCTATAAGAACCGCAGCAGAAAACATGTCCGCACCCCATGTAATAAGGTTCCACAGTGTTTCAGTACGAAGAAATCCACCACCTATAGGTAACGATGTAAAACTATTTAAAACCATTTTTATTATCAACAAATGTCCATTTAGACTTAAAAAAATCAGTATAACCGCTAACAAATAGAGTTGGGCAATAACCGGCATCTGCATACCGCTACTATGATCTACCATAGAAGCAAAACCTAAGCCCATTTGTAACGCGATAATCTGGCCGGCCATAATGACAGATGAGAAGGCTAACTGTAGTGCAAAACCCATGGCAACACCGATTAAAATCTCTGCGGCAATCGTGATCCATGTCTGAAAGTTAAGTGGGTTAAATTCAGGTACATCTGGTAATTGAGAAGCGATGATAACAGTAACGGATAGTGTAATTGCCATGCGTACACGTGCAGGAACATTTTGAGTGCCAATTACAGGCATAGCCATGAACATGGCACCTACACGCATAAATGGCCACATAAATGTGGAAACCCATGCCATTAGTGCAGTGGGATCAAGTTCCATGACTAACCAATATAAGACGGTATGCTGTTAAAGAGTTCCATGGTGTAATCCATTAAGATCCGTAATAACCACGGACCTGCAATTGTAAGTACAAGAAGAGTCACTATTAGTTTTGGAATAAAACTCAGCGTCATTTCATTGATCTGCGTCGCCGCCTGAAACATGCTCACAGATAAACCGACTATAAGTGCAGGAATAAGAATAACCAGACTAACAACGAGAATAACTTCTACAGCCCGTTGAAATATCGTAAGTACAAGTTCTGGCGTCATTGATAAATCTCGGCTTATTTATTGAACATAAAAACTGGCAGCAATGGTACCCATTACCAAATTCCAGCCATCGACGAGCACAAAAAGCATGATCTTAAATGGTAGCGATATAATCATAGGTGATAGCATCATCATACCCATAGACATCAGTACGCTCGCAACAACAAGGTCAATAATTAAAAAAGGTATGAATAAGAGAAAACCAATTTGAAAAGCGGTTTTTAGTTCACTAGTTACAAAAGCCGGAATAAGAATTTTTAGTGGGACTTGTTCTCTAGATTCCAATTCCTTCTCACCAGACATACCAACAAACAGTTCTAAATCAGTATTTCTAGTCTGGCCAAGCATAAAAGTTTTGATCGGCTGTGATGCAGACATGGCTGCATCCTGTAGTGTCAATTTATCACTAATGTAAGGTTGTATAGCATCCTCATTTATCTTTTCGAATACCGGAGACATAATAAAAATAGTTAAGAAGAGTGCCATACCTACAATAGTTTGATTCGAAGGTGATGAGGGTAACCCTAGAGCGTGACGTAGTATAGCCAATACTATAATTATCCTGGTAAAAGAAGTCATCATGATCAACGCTGCCGGGATAAATGTCAGCGCAGTCATTAAAGCCAGAATCTGTAGTGTTACACTGTACGTTTGACTCCCATCGGCGGCAGTTTTAACCGTCACTGCAGGCATAAGATCGCCTGCAGTAGCCAAGCCACATACAGAAAATAAAAAAACTATTAGCAAAAATCTCACTTTACTTTTTTTCCTTTTTCAGAGCCTGAAGAAGTTTATCTGAAAAGGAAATATTGGGCTTAGCCATAACATCATCATTCACAATAACACTTTCAAGTTCGTGCAATGTACGAACCGAATATGGCGTCACGCCTATAACCAATTGTTTATCAGCAACCTGTATCAGCAAAATCTTCTCCTTCTGTCCCACATGCAGTCCTGATATTATCTTAAGATGTGGGTTTGAATAAACAGAGAAGCCAGATACTCTCTTAACCAACCAACTTATAATAAAAATCAACAGCACCACAAAGAACAGGCCGATTGTCATTTGTAGTACACCACCTACTGAAACAGGTTCAACGACATCAGGTACTTTTGTGTCAAAGGCAAGAACAGACTGTGAAAAAAAAGGCAACAGCAGAACTACTACTGTTACCCTTTTAAATATATTTTGTATTTTCAATATCATTATTTCAATTTTTTGATGCGCTCATTAGCACTAATAACATCAGTTAAACGAATACCAAATTTTTCGTTTACCACAACGACTTCACCGTGGGCAATAAGAGTACCATTTACAAATACATCTAGTGGTTCACCAGCAAATCTGTCCAGCTCAACGACTGAACCCTGGTTCAGTTGTAATAGATTTCTGATATTTATCTTGGTTCTTCCAATTTCCATGGAAATAGTTACCGGAATATCGAGGATCATATCCAGGTCAACTTTAAGATCATCATCAGCAGAAGATGATGATTCAAGATCGGGTATGTCTACTGTCTGTACATCAGAAATAGCATCGATCTCTGGTTCAGATACTTCATTTTCAATATCGAGCTGTTCAGCCATAGCAGACGCCCACTCGTCTTCAACTGCTTCATCATCAGGCAGTTCAACCCCATCCAGGACCGAATCTACTTGGCCTTGAGTCTCTTGTTCTAGGTCCGGTGTATCATCTTCGGCCATTTTTATCTCCTATTTTCATCTGGCATCAATCAGCGAGGAGCTTGCACGGGACGTTCAATAAACTCACCAACTTTCACGGCCCATTTATTATTTGATGTACCGTATGTTCCACGAATTACTGGCACTTCTTCTGCCCGAATAAGGACGTTATCAGGCATATCTATTGGGATGATATCCCCAGCCTTTAGCTCCATAATATCTCTTAATGTTAATTCGGTATCTGCCAAGTGTGCGGACAAAAAGACATCAGTCGCTTCTACCTCTTCGCGCATTGTAGTTAACCACCGTTCATCCATTTCTAGACGTTCACTCTGAATACCCGCATCCAACATATCACGAATGGGTTCAAGCATGGCATATGGTAAGGTAATGTGGAAATCGCCACCACCACCATCCATTTCCACGTGGAAGCTCGTCACGACAACGATTTCAGTGGGACTCACAATATTTGCAAATTGCGGGTTAACTTCGGAATTCAAGTATTCAAACTCCAGAGACATAATTGGAGCCCAGGCTTCCTGAAGATCTTTAAATGATTGTCGCAAAAGGATTTGAATTATTCGTTGTTCTACGGCAGTAAACTCTCGACCTTCAATTTTGGTATGAAATCTACCACCGCCACCAAAGAAATTGTCTACGACCGAGAATACCATCTTTGGGTCCAGTACAAACAGTGCGGTACCCCGAAGTGGTTTCATTCTAACGATATTCAAACTAGTAGGAACAAACAAGGTATGTACGTACTCGCCGAACTTCATCATCCGTACACCACCAACAGCGATTTCTGCACTGCGACGGAGTAGATTGAACAAGCTAATACGGAATGATCTTGCAAAACGTTCGTTGATCATTTCCAGTGTTGGCATTCGCCCACGAACAATTCGATCCTGACTGGCAAAATCATATTGCCGAACACCCGAACCATCAGATGATGATGATTCGCTTTCATCAACAGTATCAATATCCCCTTCACTTACGCCATGTAGAAGGGCATCAATCTCGTCTTGTGATAAAAGTTCACTAACAGCCATAGTCTTATTGCATCACAAAGCTGGTAAAATAGATTTCTTCGATACCTTTTTTCCCCACTCTCTGATTCAAAATCTCCTGAACCTCGGTGAGAATTGACATTCTAAGTTTTTCCTTACCTTGAAGACTAGATACATTTTCTACCGACTGACTACTTAATAACAATACTATGCTGTTACGGATAACAGGCATATGCTTAGTTATATCCTGGGGTATATCTTGGTCATAAGTCATGGCTTCGATGCTCACTTGCATGAAACGTGAAGAAGTAGGACCACCAAAATTAACCGTAAAGGCAGGCTCAAAGGAAATATAATGCGCCTCTTTCCTTTCCTCGCTTTGTTGAGCGACCGGTGCAGGACCAGTTTGTTGATTAAGGGCTCCAGACATCAGTAAAAAGGCCGCCAGACCACCAAACATCATGAGCTGAACTACCACAAGAACTACAATAATCATTTTCATAGAAGGGCCAGCTGATGAACTTACTGGCGCAGCGACCTCTACTTCAACTTCTTTTTTAGCCATATTAGCCTGTCCTAGATATCTTTAGTAAACTAAGCATGATTTATGCCAACTATAAAACGATAATAACATCTATTTATTCAACAGGTTAGAAAATCACAAAAATCAACCGTCAATTATTTGACTCTACCTGTTTTCATTGAGGCACAAGACTAGCGCGTCAAATTCAGTACGTAATCTAGCATATTTTGTTTTAACATCAGTAAAATTATTGACACAATCCTGTTCCATCTGCCGGCAAATCTCAGAAAGCTCTAGTGCACCGATATTTGCTGAACTACTTTTCATAGCGTGAGATATGTGTCGTACCTCTTCTGACTGTCCAGCATCTATAAGCAACTGTAATTGCTCAATACGGCTGGTATTATCCTCGATAAAAGTATTGATCAAAACATCAAAATTCTCATCCAACAAAATCCTTAATTGCTCAAATAGTTCAATATTAAGATTGCTCATAGTGCCACTCAAATTCCGCACAAACTTTAGTTCCATTTTCGGAATATTCAACTGACGTACATAAAGACCGTACAAGCATTATGCCACGCCCACTGTATGTATTATTACTACCCGAGTTTAATATATCTGTGTAATCAAATCCTTTACCACTATCTTTTTGTTCAAAACGGATCACACCGCCCTTATCATTGGGTATATTAGTAATAGTAACTTGAATACTTGCAGCAGAAAGATTCGATAGCAATGTTTCACGTAGCGTGTAGTACTCGGAAAATCCATCCGGACTAGACTTAAGTGACGACTCAAGTCCCAGTATCCCATGTTCAAGGGAGTTATTATATAGTTCAGTGATTATAGTAAATATTTTGTCTTTATAGCTGTCAGGAATGTTTTGCGACATTATAGCACCTATGATTTTCATCGCAGGTTGCTGTGTCCGTATTGCATTAGCTTTAAATGAAAGACTCAAACTCCAGCCATATGAATCTGGCTTAATATTATCATCCATATTCGATAAGGTTATATTGCTTAATGGAAGCTGAATACTAGCCAAAGTTATATCATCATCTTGAACATTTGAACCACGGAACGTTTCGATTTCATTAACGATACCATTCAAATCTTTTCCTGAGTCATATTCAAGCATGCGTTTAAAAGTATCTAACCCATACATTTCACCTAAAGAATTTTTTGCCTCGATAACGCCGTCTGAATAGACAATAAGTCGGGAAGGTGCGGTTATATTATATTCGACAAATTTCAATTTAGACAAATTTGTTTTAATTACACCCAAAGGTAAATGAACAGAAGGAAAAGTCGTTATTATTCCATCCTGGATAAGTAGTATCTCAGGAACTCCAGCATTTAAAATATTTACTGTATTACCATGTTCATCAATTGAAACGAAACAGGCTGCACAGAAATACCCAGTAGGTAGAAGTGTATTCAGGCGATTATTTATTTCAACCGCAATATCAGCAATTTTATAGCCAGTATCTGACATTCTATAAAACAGATCTGCTACAGGAATAGTACCAAAAGATGCCGCAAGACCATGACCGGTAAAATCACCTAGCATAAAGTGGTAACCACCGTAACTATTCTTTACTGATAGTACAACATCGCCATTAAAATCGGCAACAGGCACGATAAAAGTATCAAATATAGGATCCACTTTTGTGGTTGCTAAAATTGAATCATAAACATGCTTTGCTAAGTCCAGATCGTCTTCGACCTTTTCATTGAGTCGAATCAATGCCGACTTTTGTTCACTAACAACATCATATAGCATTTGTATTCGTGTCATAGCTTCAATCTTCGAACGCAAAATAACACGATTATAAGGTTTGGTTAAAAAGTCATCGCCACCACTCTCAACGCACTTTGCTAATTGATGCTCATCAGTTACTGCAGTTAGGAAAATTACAGGTACAAACCTATCAATGCTCAGATCTTTAATTTTAACAGTTGCCTGATAGCCATCCATTACAGGCATCATCACATCCATAAGTACCAGATCAATACTGCCAGCCGAAAACCGATCAACTGCTTCGTATCCATTGGAAGCAGTGACAACAGTGTAGCCTTCATGCTTTAAAATAGATGATAAGATTAAAATATTAGTATTATCATCATCTACTATAAGTATATTCATTTATCTATTTTAAACAGCCTATCGAAATTAGATATTTCCAATATTTCTGTGATTTCTGCATTACAACCACTTATATGGATGTTACCACCATCACCTCCAGCATACTCCCGAAGTAACAAAAGCATCCCGAGTGCTGAACTATCCATATATTTAGTGTCTGTAAGATCAACAATGTATTCTTTTATCGTATTTTCTGAATTATATGAGCTATATAAATCTCGAAAATCTTTATGCAAATTGAAATCAAATCTACCATTAACATGAATTGTCAAACTAGATTTATCTTGAGAAAGTGTAGCTTTGATCGACATGTCAATCTCCTAAAATAGTTCTATTTCACCTTCGCTCATAGAACCTTGTTGAACAACATTATGAGATAAATCTTCTAATCTATCTTCAACATTAAGAACAATATCATCAATAGAGAGCATCATATCATCCTTAGATTTTTCTACAAATTCATTTACAACAGCCAAAACTTCATCCACATGTGAGATACGTGACTCTATATGCATAACCAACTGTGTTACCATGTCTTCGAACTGAAGAGATCTAACAGCAACTGAAACATGTGTATCTATCTCTTTGGATAGCATCTCTACTTTTAAAATGTTTTTCTCAGTCGCTATATTCAAACTGGTAATTTCTACCGTCATGTCATTAACTGTCTTTTTAGAATTTAGCGCTGCATTCATATCCTTTGAAGCCAGCTCTGTAATCAATTCCTTCGCGGATTCAATACTATCAATTGTACCGACAACAACTTCATTAATTTGCTGATTGAATCCTTTAGATTGTATAGCAAGTTTTCTAACCTCATCTGCAACAACAGAAAATCCTCGTCCGGCCTCTCCGGCTCTGGCTGCTTCGATGGATGCATTTAGTGCCAGAAGATTTGTCTTGTCTGATATGGCACGCACATCGTCAAGCATTGCCACTATAGACTCGATTTGCTTATTCATATCATCGATGCGATGCATTAACATCATACTACTGCGACTTGTATCTACTACATTATCAACGAAGTATTCTAAAACACGCTCAGTTTCAGCAATAAATTCACGGAAATTTATTGACTTATCATCTCCATCATTATCTGTAGATTCAGCAAGTGACGACGTCAGGCTAGATGCAATCTCCTTTTGAGATTTTGTTGAAGTGCTTAATGACTCGAAACTTCCCTGAAGATCAAGAATGGCACTTGATACTATAGTTTTTAATCTCTCAGTTTCTGTTGAAACCACTTTTATTTCATTTCGAAGAAGAGTAAATATTTTATCAAGCTTAGAATTCAAATATGTATAATCATTATTTACGTCGATGCTTTCTGATATCGAATGCAATTGTTTATTCGTTTTTAACATCACAAACCATGAATTAAACAAAAGAGTGATTATCACAACAAAAAGCACAACCGCATTATTACTAACTATATAATAGTATGTGATCGATATAATCAAAATGCATATAGATATATAATAGTTCTTAATATAGTTTTTCATTAAACATTCAATCTGTTATTTTTTTTATTGCATGAACAGCAATCTTCTTCAAAGGCAAAATTGTATCGACTGCCTCTTGATTTACAGCACTACCAGGCATGCCCCAAACAACACTGGTTTTTTCATCCTGCGCAATCGTATAAGATCCTGAATCATGCATCTCTTTTAAACCACGTGCACCATCATCACCCATGCCTGTTAATATTATACCGAGGCTATTTTTACCTACATTCTGAGCAACAGATCTAAACAATACATCAACTGATGGTTTGTGCCGATTAACAGGAGGACCATCATTCAGTCGGCATATATAGCGAGCGCCATCACGTTCTACGAGCAAGTGTTGATTTCCTGGAGCAATATATACATGACCGGGAATAATTTGCTGCCCATCTTCAGCCTCATATACTTTAAGCGGGAGGAAGCTATCCAATCTATCGGCAAACTTTTTACTAAAGGCTTCTGGTATGTGTTGAGTGATTACAATGCCTGGAGAATTTACCGGCATATCGAGAAGCACTTCTTTTATTGCTTCGGTTCCACCAGTTGAGGCTCCAATTGCTATGATCTTGTCTGTAGTTTTGAAATTCTTGATTTTAGCACTCTTAGCAAGTACTGCATCCGCAGAGTATTTCTCAATAGTGTCAAGTTTTCTTAGAGGTTCTCCTTGTCTCACATTGGCTTTAGCTGCAATTTTCACTTTCTCTATAATCTCACCTGCATATTGTTCAAATGTATGGGCAAGATCAATACTTGGCTTGGTAACAAAATCTACAGCACCGAGTTCTAGTGCTTGAAACGTAACGTCGGCACCTTTTTCGGTTAGAGATGAAACCATTACAACCGGCATTGGCCGTAATCTCATGAGATTACTCAAAAAAGTAATGCCATCCATTTTTGGCATTTCAACATCAAGGGTAATAACATCCGGATTTAACTCCTTGATCTTGTTACGTGCAATTAAAGGATCTGATGCAGTGCCAATCACTTCAATCTCTTTATCAGAAGATAGCATTTCCGTTAATACTTTTCGTATTAATGCAGAGTCGTCAACTATTAACACTCGTATTTTAGCCATAATCAAAACAACTCAATTTCGCCAGCAACAGGTTTGTCTTCAATATCATGCATATATGTCATTTCTCGTTCAACAATAGTATTATTGTGAAGAGAGCGTAAACGTTTAACCTTGACCTTTCCTGTATAGGGGAAGTACATTACTTTTCTAGGATAAATATCTCCTGTATCTTCCGCCACCAAATCGAGAGCCTCTTCCTGAATATATTCGTGGACAAATTGAATGTTTCTATGTCCTATGTCGGTCATTGACGCAAGAATCTTTCCACCGCCAAATATTTTAACCTCAAGATTTTGTCGACGACCACCATTTTTAAGGATTTCGTTGATCATGTTTTCCATTGCAAAATTTCCATAACGGTTGGAGTCTGCTAACACATCGTTGTCTACGTATTTATTTTGCTGTGGTAGCATAAAATGATTCATTCCACCGATATTGAATTTTCTGTCGCGTACACATGCTGAAACACAAGATCCTAAGACTGTTACAATGGCTTCCTCATGATACGTAACATAATATTCACCGGGAAGGATTTTAGCGGTCGGCATATTCACGTACTTGTCCCAGTATCTATTAATACCAGAAAATCCTCTAATAGCCTTAGGTAAGGTATGTTCCTGTGACATAAAGTTAAAAACCTATTTCTTTTGGTAAATAGTGTTGCCGATTGATTTAAAACGATCGGACACTTTAAACAACGTCTCAGAATGCCCAATAAACAGGCTACCATTGTCACTCATTATATTTGCATATCTGTCAAATAAAACTCGCTGAGTAGGCTTGTCAAAATAGATAACAACATTCCTACAAAAGATAATATCGAAGCTACCCTTCATGGGCCATTGGTTCATCAAGTTTAGAGATTTGAAAGTGATTATTTCTTGTAGTTCTCTAGATACGCGAACATAACCTGCATTGTTGCCACTCCCCTTCAAGAACCAACGCTTTTTAGTCGCCTTATCTATTCCTGTAACCCGCTCCTCTGTATATCTTCCAGCGCTTGCTGTTGCCACAACATTGGTATCCAGATCTGTTGCTAAAATTCTTACGTCCCAATTTGAGTGTTGCTCAAGGGCTTCAAGAAATGTTATCGCGATACTGTAGGGTTCCTCGCCGGTAGAACAACCGGCAGACCAAATACGGATCTTTCGAGTATCTTCATTACGATGTAATAATTCTGGTATCAGCGTATTTTTAAGATACTCAAAATGGTGATTTTCTCGAAAGAATGATGTCAAATTTGTTGTAATAGCATTTATGAAATTTATCAGTTCAGTTTCATGATCGTCATTAACATAGTTGATATATTCCTGAAATGTTGAAAGGTCAAGTTTACGGATCCGCTTGGATAAGCGGCCGTAAACCAAATCTTTCTTAGCCTCAGTAAGATTAATACCTGTATGTTCAGAGACAAGTTTCTGAACTATTTTAAAATCCTTATCGGTATATTCATATTCTCGTACCTTAGCCACGTCTAAATACTCCGGCTGTTCTACTAAAATTCTTCCCACTCGTTATCATTATCATCTGATGAACGCACTGGTCTTGTTGTAGAACGGCGACTTGCAGGTGCGGCTCGTCGTGCTGGAGCTGGAGCCGAACGACTCTCACGTGCAGGAGCTTGTGCTGCACGCCTGCTTCTTCCGCGAGAAGAACTACCCTGGTCATCACCAATATTAAAGAAGCTCACCAACTCTTCCATCGTCCGAGCTTGTTCATCCAACGATTCACTGGCTGAAGCTGCTTCTTCCACCAAGGCTGCATTTTGTTGTGTGACTTCATCCATGGACATTACGGCTTTATTAACCTGATCAATACCTGAGGCCTGCTCCTGACTAGCTGCAGAGATCTCGGCGATAATGTCACTCACCTTCTTAACCTCATTGACGATTTCATCTAGTGTTTGTCCAGACTCGTCTACCAATTTAGAGCCCTCTTCAACCTTACCGACACTATCTTGAATCAGACCTTTGATCTCTTTCGCTGCACCAGCGCTTCGTTGTGCCAGATTTCTAACTTCTCCAGCAACGACAGCAAACCCACGACCCTGCTCACCTGCTCTTGCCGCTTCAACCGCTGCGTTTAGTGCCAGCAGGTTGGTCTGGAAAGCAATTTCATCGATAACACTAATAATATCTGCGATCTTCTTACTACTACTGTTAATTTCGGCCATGGCAGATATGGCTTTGTTTACAACAGCACCACCCTTTTCAGCTTTTTCTCGAGCTCCAGCTGACAATTGATTCGCCTGTCGAGAATTATCCGCGTTTTGTTTAACTGTACTGGTTAACTCTTCCATACTGGATGCAGTTTCTTCCAGTGATGATGCCTGCTCTTCTGTACGTTGACTAAGGTCGGTATTACCTTGGGCTATTTCTGTGGACGCCGTTGCTATATTTGATGTTGCTTCGAGTATATCGGTCACCATATTAAACAGGTTATCGACCGAACCATTAACAGAGTCTCTTAGGGTGCCAAATTCACCCTGGTAGTCACCTATCATCTTGGTAGTCAAATCTCCTTCAGATAGTGCCTGAACAACACGAGCGGATTCCCTTAGTGGCATGACAACAGCTTCTAGCATCTCATTGATACCGTTGCCCAGACCGGCCATGAAACCTTCATATTTAGCGGTATCTATTCTTTGATCCAGTTCGCCAGCAACAGCTCCTACAACCAAAGCGTTGATCTGACGTTCGGCATCCATCTGTTCGGTGATGTCCTTCCACTCCACCATATTACCCATATACTTACCCTGCGCATCCAGAATGGCAGTGGCATTTACTTCAAACTCAATACCAATCTGTTCAAGATTAATATGCCCCTTGGCAGGCAGACGATTTATGTCGCCGAGCAAGGCACGTTGATGTGCGGGATTCCTGTGGAATTGATCAATATTCGTCCCAACCAAATTATCTGCACTAAATGAAGGCCATATCCTTCTAAGTTCTGCCTGTCTTTCACGGAAGAAGTTTAATACTGCTGGATTTAAATATGTAATCGTTAGGTCATCATCACACATCATCAGGTTCGAGTTGGCACCTTCAATGGCTGAGGACAAACGTGCAATCTCTTTTTCCTGACGCAGCTGTTCGGTAACATCTTTCCATTCAACCATGTTACCCATATAGCCACCAGAGCTATCTAATATGGCTGTAGCGTTTACCTCGAACATAATGCCGATATGGCTAAGGTCAATCGTACCCTTGGCAGGTAGTCTGGCAAGGTCTTTAAGCAAGGCACGTTGGTGCGCAGGATTTTTATGGAACTGATCAATATTTTGTCCCACCAGATTAGACGCATCAAAACCTGGCCAGATTCTCTTCAATTCGTGCTGACGTTCGCTAAAGAACTGTGTTACCGCAGGATTAAGATAGGTAATATTCAGATCTTCATCACACATCATCAGGTTTGAATTTGAGCCTTCTATCGCCGACTGTAATCGCGCAACTTCTTTTGCTTGCTTGGATTGTTCGGTGACATCCTTCCATTCAACCAAATTACCGATGTAGTTTCCGGAATCATCCACAATCATAGAAGAATTAAGATCAAAGACAATATCCAATAAATGCATTTCAGCTTGAAAAGGGAGACGGCTCGGATCCTTTAGTAATGCCCGCTGATGAGCAGGATTCTTGTGGAACTGGTCGATATTCTGGCCGACAATATTATTGGCGTCAAAGTTGGGAAAAACCTTTCGCAGCTCTGTTTCGCGATTCTTAAGCAACTGAATCACTGCCGGATTGCTATATACGATATTCAGGTCTGCATCACAGATTTGCAGTGCAACCGTTGAGCCTTCCAGTGCGGATGTGATCATCTTATCCAGTGTATTTGACATATCTTCAGTCTCCGAATCATCTGTGTATGCAGCCAGCATAACGTCAGCCACAACATTTAATGCGTCTGTCCAGGCCTGCTTAAGTTCATTTGTCCAAGCATTACCTGCCAAATCACCCATTACACTTAATAGTGTATTGGCTACGACAGGGAAGTGTTCAGGTAGTACTTTATAAGTTTGATGTCTGGCACCCATGGCATCTAATGCCTTAGCCAGGGCTTCAGGGTTTCTAAGATTGTTTACTACCAGCTGAAGTGCCGCCAACAACTTTTTCTGCTGTGATTCCTGGGTAGTATTTACAAACAGGGGTTTTACTGAGGGAAATTCAACAAACAGTTTGTCGTAGAAACGCTTAACCAACTCCTCACCCTGCGGCTTCAACAGCGCGAAAGAGTCTTCCAAAAGTTTTACATTAAGTCCCAATGGGGATTCTTCTACAGCTTCACTTGTATCTGGTGTCTGGGATGCTGTAGTTGAGT
>JAOUJT010000253.1 GCA_029883105.1 Gammaproteobacteria bacterium | reverse complement strand
CCCGTATCACAGTATCCCACATAGACAGTAATTTATCGTTGGGTAGCGTCTTGTTAACCCAAGCCGAGGGGTGGTTCAAAGTGAACTTAATAGCAACATCCCCGTGGCTCAAACGCATCCAATCTTTACTGACCTGAACAGAGATTCCTTTCAGGAAAGAATCATCCAAGGTGCCTAACTCACCCCCATCAGGCACCATGTCCCACAAAGTCGAACTACAGTTAATCGTTATTGCCATCATGTTACCCTCCTTGAAATATCTTTATTACGTTAATTATAGTCTTTTTTGATGTTGTGTCAAGTATTATTTTAGCAATACATTTAAGCCATTGATGTTCTTCTTAGACTCAACGGGATTGCATACAAAGGTAGTCCTGTTTGTGGTAGGGCTACCTGCCTTAGGCTTAGTGTATTTATCAAAATTCATACTGGCTTGTTTCTTGGTTTGGTGAAAGGCCTGCTTGGTGGGCTCAGCTTTCTTGATTCCAAAATGCGTATGTAGCCAATTGATCTGCTCGTCACTCTCAACCGCTTTCTTGCAGTAATTGTTCCTGACGTAGTTGATTGAATCCTTATCCCCTGTCATTTGGGTGACCAATGCTGCCATCACTAACCCAGTTCTACCATGACCCCCGATACAACCCATATACACCTTCTGGCCATTCAAGATTCTGGACTCCAGCCAGTCTAGTAGCTGAGTGAATTCCGCCATATTATCAGGGACTCGCATATCTTTGATAGGGAAATACACCTCTACCCCTTTGTTCCATGGTTTACTTAACTCAGACCGGCGCATACCAAAATCGAATCCTAAGAACACATCGGCCTCGCCTACTTTCGGGATGTGGCCTGTGCAGCTACCCCCAATAACGTGGTACACATTCCCATCGACTGAGATAGGTAGCGGTGGGTGTTTGGTCCAACACGGGTTGTAAGTAGCGGATTTTGGTTGTGTAAAATATTGCTTGTTCATGGTTTCAGCCCTCAATAGGTTCCAGCATATTCTTTAGCAGGGGCTTCTTGAGCCTCGCTTCGTGTAATTTTCTTAACTTTCACTGGAGCAGGGCCTTTGACCACAAACCAGTTCTTAGATACCTCTTCAGCTTCTTTCTGAGCCTTGGCCTCTTTCTCTTTTTTGGCAAGAGCTTCTGCTTTCTCTTGTGCCAACTGACCGTCTTTCACTTTCTGCGCTGCGGTGGGGTCTACACCAATGTATTTAAGTTGGTATTCTTTCTCTGTTTTATAACTGTAGTCTGCGCTGAAAGCCTCTACAGTAGCCCAGTCAACAAACCCCCTCATATCGTCTCCTACCGCATCCACGCACATGCCATGGGCTGCGATAAGGCTAGAGGGTACCTCAAGAGGGTTGTACGCGTATTCAGTGACTTGATTAATCAATTGAGGAATCATACCCGCCCGTTGCACATCAAGGATATACTTGAACTTGTTTCCATAAGAGTCATAGAGCATACCCTTGTTGAATATAGGGCCGTTGTTGTGGGCCAGCGTATATCCTTGATCCACGAGCATTTCGCTAGTGATTTCGCCGTGTACCCATTGATGGAACAACTGGGTAACCGCCCCCCAAGCCTTGCCTCCATAACCGCTAGACCAAGACCCTGTGTTGAACAGCACCAACATAGCGTCGACATACCTACCTAGCTTGTCCACAGGAGGATACTCTTTCAATCTCTCTACGGCGGTGCTAGACCCTGAGCCGTGTATAGAGCTTATGAACTTTTTAATCTTGTCACCGTGGGTCTTCGCTAGGTTGACATAGCTGTCGGAGTTCTTACCTATGTGTCTACTCTCTCTGGTGCATATATACAGTAAGTAGGTAGCCATCCTAAAGGCCTGTCGTAGAGTGACCTTATAGTAATCGTCTACCAATCGGTGCTGCGCCTCAGTCAGTGGCTGATTGGGTAACACCTGCTGCCTAAGTACAGCCATTGCATGATTCAAAAGATAGAATTCAAGGGCTTCTGTTTCGGGGATTGCCTTGTTACCTTTAAGCCCCTTCTCATAAGCCCTAGCTGAATCAACAAAAGTGATCACATCGATACCCTTCAACCCTGTATGCTGACGGACTACGTGATTGGAATACTGTTTTAAGGTAGGCATAGATCCCTCCTTGTGGGCTGCCTTGCTTATTTATTTAATACGTTAATTATAGTCATTTTAAGAATTGTGTCAAGTAATGATTGCAATTAAGTGCAATGAAAAGACTCCCTTAGAAGTCTGTAATGTAATCATACTGCTGCTTAGTTTCTACGGCGTAGGGGTTATAACTCTCTCTAATCCAAAAAACAATATCATCAGTATCCTCAGTCCCGCCAGCAACTAAACCTCTACGACTCATTTCTTTGATCAAACAGGCCATGAACAACCCCGTCCTACCAATCCCCCCCATACATCCAACATATAGCTCACGATGTAAGAGCAAATGGTCTATAGCTTTAATCACACCGGCCCGCATAACATCCACATTTGGGGTACTAAAATCCATAGTAGGTATATCGACATCGCAAGGAAGATCTATCTCCACAGCCATCTTAACCCCGAAGATATCAGAGGGCTTGTTTGGGTAGGGGCCTCCATATATAAACACTGCGCCTACGTTACCGACCGAAAATTCCACATGAGCCAACCGAGGTCGAGCTACTATGGTTTTTACACCCACAAAAGGGTCGGACCTCCAATCAAACCATCCGAATAATAGATGGATCGTACCTCTCAGCATATTTTTAATAGCGTCCATAAATCTCTCCTTAAGATAGTAGAACTTGTGTTTCAATCAAACTGGTGTATCTGGTTAGTGTAGCCAACTATTACCTGCCCCTCGTCGCACTCCAAGCACCCTGCACCATCACATACCAAGCACTCGTCATACATAGGGTCTCCGTCAGGTTGGGTGTCTTCCGCAACCTCAGAGTAAGCATTAATACGGTTTACGATCCGCCCGTTCATATCAAATATCACATCACCAAACCTGCGATTACCCAAAGGGTGTGTCAACACTGCAGACTGGGACGCCATCTTGAATATCTCTTGGTCGGATATCTCGGGGAATATCAAGGCCTTGTCTTTCTTGGCCTCTTCAGAGAGTAGGTACTCCCCATTACTTTTACGCCACAGATCTCCGCGAGTTATGTCCACTGTGCGCGGGGCTTCAATCACCACTCTGGCTAAATCCGGTTTACCTCTAGCCCCACAGTGTATCTGCACTAGCGGTAGGTCTTCAAACTGCCCTTTGGCTGGGTTCCACTGAGGTCTGGTTACCACTGTAGTTTTCTGCTGATCCGTTATTTTGTATTCTTGTATGCCAGTGCTAGTGACAACAGATAGGTCGAAGGCTTTGGTACTATGGATCTTTGTTACCACTGCTTGAGTGTCGTCCATGTAAAAGTCATCGCCCTGAGTCATTCCTAATATGAGTCCCATGATGTCACCTTATCCTAATATATCGTATGCAATTTGGAATAGGTCGCCTTGCTTCCTAGCCCATGTGGTATTGGTTTGCCCTGTGTCTACCAATGCAGTAATCACTTTGGTGTAGGTCTCGTGATCCCCGAACAGGTAGTTCAAAGTATCCGTATCCATCTTCTGTTGCAAACCACCTTTTAAAAGATCTTTAATAGTACAGGACTTCTCTACCTTGTGAAACGATAAGGCCTGCAATCTACCATATAAAACATCTGGTAGACCCTCGCCAATATACATCAGCTCACCAACAAAAGAGGAAAATTGAGTCAGTCTATCGAGATCAAAAGGCAATTGCATCGGGATAGCTCCGAACTTGCGGAAATTGATCTCCTCTTCAGAAAGTAGTCTATCTCCTACTGTAAAATCAAGCACTATTGTGTGTGCCTCAGGGTCAATAATCTCTTGCATCGCCAGATAGTTTGAATCCAAGTACTGAACTCCGTTGACTAAATCAGAGTGAGTTACCATATTTGAATTCAAATGACCCATGACGGAGCTCATGACCGAGTGGGCTATTGCCGGTATTGTAGCAGGCTTGACCTCCAAAGGAGTTAACCATACCTGACCAGATGTGCCGTCTATCGATATAGATAGTCCTTCATGAGTGACCGCGCCATGGACAGAGATACCCCCCTCCACAAACTCCAAGGAGTTGCAACCCACCACACATGGAATATCCATGCCTCTGGCTACCACCGCAGCATGACAAGTCATACCTCCTG
>JAOUJT010000252.1 GCA_029883105.1 Gammaproteobacteria bacterium | reverse complement strand
TGAGCATTTAAAACGTACAGCAACAAAAAAGGCTCCCGTAGGAGCCTTTTTTATATTGATGACTGAGATCCGTTAAAAGATATCTCGCATCAATATGGTATCTGCCCGATCCGGACCCGTTGAGATCACATCAACGGGTACGCCTATAACCTCTTCAATCTTTTTGATATAGGCCTTGGCATTGTCAGGCAGTTTATCGTAATCACGCACACCAACGGTGGACCCACTCCAACCAGGCATCTCTATGTATTGCGGTTGGCACTGCTCATAGGCATCGGCACCGATCGGGGGTACATCCATCGAAACACCATCACAAACATAACCTGTGGCGATGCGTATGGTCTCCAGACCATCCATCACATCCATCTTGGTCAGACAGATGCCACTGAGGGAGTTGATCTGGGCAGAGCGACGCAGACTGACCGCATCCAGCCAACCACAGCGACGGGCTCGACCGGTGGTGGTACCGAACTCATGTCCCTCTTTGGCCAGGTGGGCGCCAATGGGATCATTTAGGCCGGCACCATCATACAGTTCTGTGGGAAACGGTCCTGCCCCAACACGGGTGGTATAGGCCTTGGTGATACCGAGGATGTAATCCAGATCCCTTGGCCCCACTCCGGTACCGGTACAGGCGCCACCAGCGGTAGGATTGGATGAGGTCACATAGGGATAGGTACCATGGTCGATGTCCAGCAGGGTCCCCTGTGCACCTTCGAACATAATGTTTTTACCCTCAGTGCGCATGGTATGCAGCATACCGGTTACGTCTGCCACCATGGGGCGGATGATCTCAGCCATCTCCAGACCTTCATCCAGTACCTTCTGGAAATCTACCGTATCAGTCTTGAAGTAATTTTTTAAGGCGAAGTTATGGTAATCCAGTACCTCACCCAAACGGGCAGCAAAGCGTTCACGGTGCATCATGTCGCCAACCTTCAGACCACGACGCGAGATCTTGTCTTCGTAAGCAGGTCCGATACCACGACCTGTGGTACCTATGGCCAACTTACCACGGGCCAGTTCTCGAGCCTGATCCAGAGCAATGTGGTAAGGCAGGATGAGGGTACAGGCCTCGCTGATAAACAAGCGGTCACGGGCATCGAGACCGTTGTCTTCCAGCATCTTCAGTTCTTCCAGCAAGGCTGCGGGGGATAACACCACACCGTTACCGATCATGCACTTGACCCCATCACGCAGGATACCGGATGGGATCAGGTGCAGGACGGTTTTCTTGCCATCAATCACCAGGGTATGGCCTGCATTGTGCCCCCCCTGAAAACGTACCACGGCATCGGCCTTCTCGGTCAGAAGATCAACCACCTTGCCCTTACCTTCATCACCCCATTGGGTGCCGATTACTACAACATTTTTTCCCATTACTACAGCGCTCTGTTAGGACCAATCTGTGTTGGTTAATGGTTTATAGGGACTGAACTATCCAGTCCCCAGCTTGCTTAATCAGTTTTCGACGACAGCCCATTTCGGCCACATCACCCGTCTGTCCTGGTAATTCCTGGATCACTCTCTCACCCTCGGCTCGCAATTCACTAATACGAGCCTGTAAGACCAGATCTACATCATACGGAGCGAGGATGGCATCCACCTGAGACTCGGCCCAGCCTTGCAGATTCACCAGGGTCTTCAGATCGGTACTAAATCCGGTGGCTGCACGGGCACGACCAAACACCTCTCCGATATCGTCATAACGGCCACCGTGAGCAACAGCCTGTGACTGTCCAGGCACATAGGCAGCAAAGACGATGCCGGTATGATAGTGATAACCCCTTAATTCCGCCAAATCATAATGTACTGAAATACTACTATTTGATTGATGCAAGAGGTCGGCAACCCGAGTCAGGGTCTGCAAAGCCTGCTGCACCTCAGCATTGGCTGCTTGCAGTGTTTTTGCTGCCTGTTCAATGACCCCGGCGCCCCCATTGAGATCGGCCAGACTGTTAAGCATCTCACGCAGGCCAGCATTGATGTCCATCTGCAGCAGTAATTCGCGGATCTCAGGTTTCGCCTTGCGCTGTAAGGCATCGAACAAAGCAGACTCTTGTTCAGTATTCAGCCCCGCCTGTTTGACCAGGCCACGGTAAATACCCACGTGACCTAAATCTATATGCACTTGTTGTACACCACAGGTGTGAAGTGTCGTCAACATAAGCTGGATCACTTCGGCATCGCTCTCTGGGCCACTGTGGCCATAGAGTTCTGCACCTACCTGCAACGGACTGCGACTGCCTGCAGCACCTTCAGGCAGGGCCTTTAATACTGTGCCCATATAACAGAGACGACTGGGTCCCTGACGGTGCAGATGATGCGCATCGATACGGGCAACCTGAGGGGTCATATCTGCACGCAGGCCCATCAAACGTCCGGTCAACTGATCGGTCACCTTCAGGGTCTGCAGGCCCAGATCATTACCGGTTCCGGTCAGCAGAGATTCCAGGTACTCAAACTGTGGCGGCATCACCAATTCATAGCCCCAGCTGTGATAGGTATCCAACAGCTGACGACGCAAACCCTCTAGACGCTCAGCCTGAGCCGGTAATATCTCTTCAATGCCCTCTGGCAAGAGCCAACGTTCATTTTTCGCCATAGGTCCTCAGTGTTTCAACAGGTAGACGAGTATCGCACCCGTCACCATAATTACGAATCCGGTACGACGCAGGGATTTGTCATCCATGATGGACATCATCATCACCATGCGTCGGTATCCCTTGGGGTTGATAAAGGGGATAAGACCTTCGATCACCATTACCAGCGCCAAAGCTACCCACAGTTCCTGCCACATAAATTCAAACCCACAAAAAAGCCGGACGACTTTCAGGTCGTCCGGCTAATGATTATAACCTTACTTACGGCTTTTCGTGAACTGATTGAAATACTTGAAAAATTCCGAATCAGGCTCGAGCACCATCACATCACCCTCGGCAAAGCTCCGCTTATAGGCGCTGAGGCTACGGTACAGGGAGAAGAAGTCAGGGTTACGGTTGTAGGCATTGGCATACATATCCGATGCCTTGGCATCCCCTTCACCACGTAGTTTTTCCGAGTCACGATAGGCATTTGCCATAATGACCGTACGCTGACGATCCGCATCGGCACGAATTCGTTCGGCCGCTTCTGCACCATTGGAGCGATAGTCATTGGCCTCTTTCAGACGTTCGGCACGCATATTCTTGTAGATGGAGTTGCTGTTGTCCTCAGGCAGATCCACACGCTTGATACGCAGGTCGACAATCTCCACACCGAACAGGGCGGCATCTTCGTTGGCCCGCTTCTGCATCACATTCATAATCTCGGCACGTTCACCGGCGATAACATCATGCAGTTTACGATTGGCCACTTCAGACTTGAGGCTATCATTGATGATACGGGCCATACGCTGAAGCGCACGCGCCTCACGGCCAGTTACCGCCTGATAGTACTTGCTCACATCGGTAATACGCCATTTGACGAAGTAATCAACAATAACGAATTTTTTCTCTGCGGTGAAAAAGCGCTCCGGCTTGGCGTCCAAGGTCAGAATACGTTTTTCAAACTTGATGACCTTGTTCATGAAGGGCATCTTGAAATGTATACCCGGAGTAAAGTCAGTCTTAACCACCTTACCCCATTCAAACATAATCGCGTGCTGACGCTGATCGATCTTGAACATAGACATGCTCAAGCCTAGCAGGATCAATAACAAAGGTACGATCAACACGGGTTTCATAATGCTATTCATTATCGTATCTCCCTGCCGCGTTGAGTATCACGGGTTGGACGTGAACCGCTGTTCTGGGTGTTTACATTAGGTACTTGCTGGCCATTCATGCCAGATGTGCTCGTATTGGAACCGCTTTGCTGCTGTTTGACGATCTGATCCAAGGGTAGATAGAACATACTATTCCCGCCCTTTACATCCACCACAACCTTCCTGCTCTTGGCGTAGATCTCTTCCATGGTCTCCAGATAGAGACGCTCACGGGTTACACGCGGTGACTTATTGTACTCTTTTAACACCTGCTTGAAGCGGGTGGCGTCACCCTCTGCCTCAGCCATGACCTTGGCCTTATAGGCCTCGGCTTCCTGTACCAGGCGTGCGGCATTACCACGTGCTCTTGGTACGACATCATTGGAATAGGCCAGCGCCTCGTTCTTCATACGTGCCGCGTCTTCACGAGCATTGTTAACATCCGCAAAGGCCTCTTTGACCTGGCTGG
>JAOUJT010000251.1 GCA_029883105.1 Gammaproteobacteria bacterium | reverse complement strand
GCTTATTACTGAGTATTGCGTTGATCCTGTTGCTCTCTGTGGCAGGGGGGCTGTATTGGTATTTATCCTATGACGACGGAGTAAACCCTGTTGCGATAAAGAGGCCGATAACATCACCTGCCATCACCACTGCCACGCCTGAACCCACTGAGACGTCCAGGATTGATGATAAGCCCGTGGCGGATTCTGTCATTGAACCGGTCACTGATCCGCTCAGCAACAAAGCTCCGGCTTATAAGACCGAAACCAATGGTGATATTACCGTGCTAATTCCTGGTCATAAGCTACGTATTCGCAAACAGGAGCAAGCATCGTCGGCTGAACAGTCACCAGCAACAAATGTGATACGGCATAAAGTGGTTGAGGGTGATACCTTATGGGCCATTTGTAAGCGTTATTTAAACAATCCCTATCTTTATCCCCAAGTGGCAAATCTGAGTCGCATAGATGATCCTGATCTGATCTTCCCCGGAGATGTGGTGTACATAGAAAGTTACCGTGGTGGTCGTCAGCCATAACTGGCTGAGTTAAGATGAGCTGAGATGTTAGTCAGTTTTTTGGATAATAGGGGAGGTAAGTTGTGGATGTATCCATCATCGGTGCCAGTGGTGATGTCGGTCGCCAGATCGCCGTACAACTGATCGCTGAACAGGTCGTGGCATCATCCCAACGCCTGCAACTGGTGGGTCGCTCCTCGGGGAAAAGTGCACAAAGCCTTTATGGTCTGCGTGCTGATCTGCTGGATGCCTACGCAGAAACCAGTCCTGAAATTGATGTTGCCTTAAGCCCCGAAGAAGTTACCGCCGATATCATTATTGTTACTACCGGTGCCACCGTGTCCGCTGAACCCGGTAAGGCACTGGGGCGTGCCGAGTTAGGTATAATCAACAAACCTCTTTTTGAGATGTATGCCCAGGCCATTGCCGAACATGGTCATGGTGATGAGTTGGTCATCATCGTCAGTAATCCTGTGGAACTGGGAGTAGAGGTGTTTAGCCGTTACCTGGGGCGTAAACGTGTCATCGGCATCGGTGCCTATCAGGACAGCCTGCGCTTTCGTCGTGAGATCGCCTCTGATCTGGGAGTAAGGCGTCAACGTGTGCATGCCTTTGTTCTGGGCGAGCATGGCGAGAATCTTTACCCCATGTGGGGATCCGTACAGGTATACGGTATGGATGAGACAGAGCTGAAGGATGTCGTAGAGTGTCTGAGCCAGGGGCGTGACTACGATGATTTTCGTATTGATCTGTTGGCCGCGCGTCACGAACTGATAAAACTATTGACTGAAGGCAAAGCAGAAGAGGCGTTTGCCCTGGTCTATCGTCTGCCCCCTGATCTGCGCACGGTGTTGGTTCCTTTTTTAACGTTTATATCCGGGGCTAAAACCTCCATTGCCACTGCCAATGCGGTGGTTGATTTGGTCAATACCATTATTGAAGGTCGAGAGGTTCTGGTGGCCGGACAGGTATCACTGAAAGGTGAGTGCTTCGATATGGATACGGTTATGGGGATGCCGATTATTGTTGGGCAGCGCGGCTGGTTGCAGATCGTTAAGCCAGAGATGAACGATGGCGACTTCAATTATCTCAAGCAGGTGGCCACGGAGATAGCCCAGCGTATAAAAGAGTGGTATCAAGATGACTAAACAGCGCTGGATATTTGTTATCAAGATCATACGTAAACCGGGTGTACTTAATTCTATTAGTGGGGTGTTCGCAAACTGGGGCATCAGCCTGGAGATCGCCATGCTTAATGCTGGTGACGCAGAAGGATCGGATGGCATTGTGATTCTGAGTTTTAGTTGTAGTCCACGTAAGCGCTTGGTTCTGGAGCGCAACGTCAGTCGTTTGTCTCGGATCAAGGAGTTATATAGTTATCCTTATGAAACTGAAGAGCTGCGCATGATCGCGGCTTGTACGGTGAATAAGTCCTGTGTATTAAAAACAGATGAACATATCGCGATTGAGGAACATACGCGTAAGGATGATAGCAAACTGGTCTATCTGACGGGTACGGTAAAGGATGTTGATGCCTACATAATCCCCATGCAGAAAAGAAAAGAGATCAATGAAATGGTAAGAACGATACTGACTACATAGATTCTTATGAGACAAAAATTGATACTTATTCTGTTAGTGATTTATAGTAATAATGAATGAAATCATCATAACTTAATGGATGAGAGTGATAGTAACCTTGTATCAAATGACAGTTGTGTTGCCTTAAAAATTCTAACTGCGTCGCGGTTTCCACGCCCTCAGCAACAATACGCAAATCAAATATGCGCGCCATTTCTATAATAGTAACAATCATTTGTTGAGCGTCTATGTCCTGGCCAATGTCCTCTATAAAGGAACGATCGATCTTTATCTCTTCGATAGGCAATTTCTTGATGTAGCTGAGAGAACTGTAGCCAGTGCCAAAATCGTCCATGGAAAACTTGATTCCCAAGGCCTTTAGTTCATCCATAATCGCGCTGACCTTGGGAGGGTTTTCTGCAATAACACTTTCTGTTAGTTCAAAGATCAGTTTGTTTGATAGTTCTGGTGTTAAGTGCTGTTGACAAAGTGTATGGACGCAGGCGACAAAGTCCGTATGCATCAATTGTCGCATGCTGATGTTGATGGAGAATTGCTGCAGAATAATCCCCTTCGCTTCCCATTCGGCTAGTGTGATTATCGCCTGCTCAAGGATATAGTTGCCTAATTCAATGATCAGGCCGGTTTGTTCTGCGATGGGTATAAACTCTGCAGGAGATATAGCCCCCAGTTCATGGTGATACCATCTTGCCAGCGCCTCTGATCCAACAACTTGCTGAGAGAGATTGAGCTGTGGCTGGAAATAGAGTTTTATCTCTTTGTTAATCAAAGCATGATGGAGTAGTTGTTCGACTCTAAGATTATGCTCCACTCTTGCAGACATCTCTTCGTCAAAGAAAAAGACACCATCACGGCCTTTTTCTTTTACCTCGTACATGGCAATGTCGGCTTCTTTAATAAAATCGACAGCACTATTACTGCTGTCAGATATAACGCTAACACCTATGCTACAACTGATATAGACATGATGCCGGTTTATCTCATAACTCTTTTTTAATGCAACAAGTATTCTCTCTGAGGTGGTAAGTGCTTCTTTTTTGCACTCATGTTTGTTTCTAAAATAGGGGCCGGTAATGATGAATTCGTCACCACCCAAACGTGCGAGGATACTGTCTGTTTGTAAGGCGTGTTGTAGTCTATTGGCTACGACCTGCAGCAGGCCATCACCAATGTCGTGACCTAGAGAATCATTGATGGTCTTAAAATGATCCAGATCGATGAGTAAAAGATATGAATACTTTTTCTCAGCAGTCAGGGTGTTCATTTTCATTTGCAAAGAGTTAATGAAATACTGTCTGTTGAACATGCCGGTAAGAAAATCGTGATTGGCTTGAAAACTGATTTTATTAAGTAATGTGTATGTGCCGGCTGCGGAATAAAGCAGTACCCAGGTAAGGGTGGCAGAAAAGGCGGCTAATACATAACCTATCCAATCATCGTAGACGATAAAATAGACGATCAAGGGAAGCATAAGAGTATAGATGGCTGACTTGTAGAGACGTTGATCTGGATAGAGAATTATGGACGCAACCACCGAGGCACCAATCTGGGTAAAGATGGCTATGTAATGAAGATTGTATTCGTTATAATTTATATAAGTAACAAAGATTACCGTCCACAAGAGAAAGAAGATATAAAAAAAGATGAAGGTTTTCTTATGCCATATTTTTAGCTCTACTTCCGTCATCTGCTGTAGGTTAAATCTGGAGTAGAGTTGATAACCGTATATAGACACTATGACGACAAGCGAATACCACACAAGGGCAGGCAGATGGCTGTCATATAACCAGCCCAGAAGGATATAGCCCAAGCCTGGCAACAAGGATAGGAATATCAGTACCGGAATCTGTTTGTGCAAATAGCTGTAAAAATTATTGTCTCTCATGCAGTACTGAGTTTCATTGGCTGAAAGTTTGGCTAAGGGGATCTCACTCTAACAATTTCGCCAAGTTTGTACCATAAAGATCTCTTATACTCACTCTAAGTTGGGTGTAAGAAATGAGCATTTTGTTAACCACAATACAATAAAAAAGGCCGCATGGAGGATATGCGGCCTTTTTAGTATTTGCTGGAAAGTGTGTTAGCTGGATTGACTGGTAACACTGACATATAGGGTGAGTCGTTGACCGGGACGAAGGTATTTCTGATCTTTTACTCTTT
>JAOUJT010000031.1 GCA_029883105.1 Gammaproteobacteria bacterium | reverse complement strand
CTGTTTGAATCTACGGCAATTCTTTACTACCTGGCAGAGAAATCTGGCCACCTGTTACCGAAAATGATCGAACATCGCTCGAAGGTAATAAAGTGGTTGTCGTTTGAAGCGGCCAATATGTGCCCGGCAATGATCGAGTTGCATCACTATATAATGAACGATGACGGAGACGTTCCGGATATCATATTCCAGCGGTATAAAGACAAGCTTGTCCAATACAGCTCTATCCTTGATCAACAACTGTCTGATCGTGACTATCTAGCAGATGAGTACTCTATTGCCGATATCGCACTGTTCCCATGGACTGCGGCTCTGGAAGATATGGCAGAGATCTCGTTAAGTGATTATCCCAACCTTGAACGTTGGGCCACGAGGATCAACCTACGCTATAACAGGCAACAAACACCAGCATCTGAGCTGGCATTTAGTAACTGGTGTTATCAAGATGGTAATGTGGCGGTATGTAGTGCAGGATAAATTTATACACAAAGTAATTAACTGCGTGATTTTTAGTCGACATATATAATATATCTCGAACAAGCCATCCCAACCGGTACAATAAAACTGTACCATTAGGTTATTATATGAAACTTGCTACCATGCGTAATGAACAAAGGTGTGTTTTTAATGGAAATGGATGATTCGCTAAACGTATTTGGCGAGAAACTGGAATTGTGTGGAGAAGATCCGGTTACCGGTTTCTACCGTGATGGTCTTTGTAATACCTGTGATGAGGATGTTGGTTCGCATACGGTTTGTATCGAAGCATCTCAAGCGTTCCTGGAATTTTCCCGCTTTAAGGGTAACGATCTGTCGACTCCAATTCCAGAATTTGGTTTTAAAGGCTTAAAGCCGGGGAATAGCTGGTGTTTATGTGCGGCTCGGTGGTTAGAGGCATTAGAAGGAGGTATGGCGCCAAGAATCCATCTCACACGCACACACATTAAAGCCCTTGAGATAGTCTCTCTGGATTTATTAAAAAAATACGCGGTTGATTTGAATTAACAGATGCAATAATAGATATAACATGCAACGAACCAATATCACCAAATTCCAGGATATTCCCAATAATGGTATCGCAACAAAAAAAGTTCTTGCTACACTTGGTTTCCACAAACCCCTCGAGCAGATAGGCAAAGACCCATATGAGATGTACAGTGATCTATGCGCTCTCACCCATAAAAGCCATGAGCTATGACTGATTGATGTCTTCATCGCAGCGGTCAAATACATGGAAAGTGGACCACCACAAAAATGGTGAGTATTTACTGAGGAACGAAAAAATATTTAGCGAAAACCCAATAGAAGGATCAAGTCTTGAAATGTGGATTTTGACAACTCAACAATCAAGATCTGTGCCTATATACATTGTCTGTAGCGGGATGTAAATCCAACAAACTAAAAAAAGTGTCCTACAGAAAATCAGCATATGTATGAAGATTATCTTCAGTTGTTCTGATACGTATGACGCCTACATAACACTGTGTACAATACTCATATCAGAGTTTACAAGAGACGGCGAAAAGCATTCAATAACTCGTGTACGTTTATTGGCTTGGTAAGAAACACATCACACCCGGCATTTTCGGCACTCACTTTATATCCAGCCACAGCATTGGAACTCACACAGATTACCTTTATAGATTTCGTCCTACTATTTGTTCTCAAAAAAGATACGGCTTCATTACCCTGCATGCCGGGTAGATTGCCATCCATTATCACCAGATCAGGATTATGCTGCCTGATTATATCAATACCCGCCTCTGCGGTTTGTGCAGTGATAAGACTGAAGTTATCTATATGCCTAATGATGCTCTCCATTAATTGGATATTAGGCAAATTATCCTCCACATAAAGAACCAATCGCTTCTCTTTTCCAATAGTTTGCTGTGATACGGGCAGTATCTGATTTATGCTGCGCTCAAACTTGTCACTACTTGATGATGTCTGGATTGGCAAATCTATCCAGAAGGTACTTCCCTGTCCTTCTATACTTGTAAACCCAATCTTCCCACTCATCTCTTCCATCAAACGTCTTGATAAACTCAAACCGATTCCGGTCCCCTCTATATCCGTAGTTTCTGCACCCAGTCTGTTAAATGCCTGAAAGACCATCGAGTGTTTCTTTTGTGGAATTCCTACGCCGGAATCTGAGACAAAGATACGTAGCATATGGTCATCCCTGATCTCACTAGCCAGTGTAATATGCCCACCCTGGTGATTGTATTTAATGGCATTTGACAATAGATTAATAAGAACCTGACGCAGGCGAACATGATCTGAATACACCATAATATCAGTGCCGCTTATACGAGACTCGATACTGACATCTCGCATTAATGCCTGTTGTTGAATTAAATCAAGACATTCTTCAACAACAGAGTTTATCGACACACTCTCTAAGGAAAAGGTTAGTTTCCCAGCCTCGATCTTTGCCAATTCCAATACATCATTGATTAATGAGAGGAGATGATCACCAGCAGATTGTATATATTTTACTTGTTCAGTTTGCTCTGGAGTTAAGGGAGACTCACCCATCTCCAGTAGTTGTGAGAAACCAATAATAGAATTTAGTGGTGTACGTAGCTCGTGACTCATGGAGGAAAGAAAATCAGATTTGGCCGCATTTGCCCGTTCTGCTTCAGTTCTTTTCGATTCTGCAGAAACCTTTGCCGCTATGGCCAAATCAGCGCTTGTGAGCATCTCCTTCCGAACGATCTTGAATAAGAACCAAAGGATAATGACCGCCAGAATTAACAGCGCCGAGAAGATAAAAATAACGACCTGTGAATGAAACAATCCTTGATAGGCTTCCTCTTTATCTAACTCTGTGGCAATACCAAAACCAAGTTGTTCATCCCATATCCAGGCACCGACAACCTCAACGCCTCGATAATCTCGGTAACCGAGAATATTCATACCTGACTCGTGCTTTTCTATACTGCCCGCCATATAGGTTAGGGCTTGTTGTGCGCGTGGTAGGGATGATTTTTCTCCAGCCGTCAAATCCACCCCAGGATTACGAATTTCTATTTTTAAATCTGCATGATGCGGATCATCAAGTATGCCAATATCAGTAAGATGTTGGTTGAATCGGCTGTCGCTTAACAATAGGCCATGGTCATTTAGTGCGTAGGTCTCTCCTGATTTACCAAACCGCGCTCTTTCAAAAACATCCATAAAGTGAAGATCCGGATCGATACGCAAGGTTAATATAGCAATGGTTTTACCCATATTATTTTGTATTGGCGTGGCCGCAAACATAGTTGGCAAACCTTCAATTGCGTGCCCATGTCGATCAACCAGTGGTACATCCGAATTCATTGGCATGCTCACCAAAGACTCGCCTTGCCATACTCGCTCAAGAAAATCACCTTGTTGGATTAATAAATTTTTTGAACCAACATTAATATCACGCGACGATGCCAGACTTGTTCCGTCTTCTGTAATAATAAAGAACCCCTTAAATCCTGATACACCAAGAAATGGATTAAAGATGTTTCTTAATAGTTTTTGTTCGGGGGATGCTATTAAATCACTGGATACACGAGGACGCATGAGCAGTGTTTCTACTGCACTACGTACTCTATGGTCATTCGCCAAGACAAGTGTTGGTGACTGTTGATTGTTGTAAAGCAGCCGTACACCCTGCTGGGCGCTATCCAGGGCTGTCTTTAAGGACTTCGCCAGATCAGCCTGACTCGTATCTTTCACCCAGGAATGCGCAACCAACGTCATGCCGATAATGAATATGATGATCAAGACAGTAATTATATGCAGAAGAATGTTATGTCTTTCTGAACTCATATTAATACCCTGTTATTATTTGTTAACGAAAACAATTGTCCTTTATGATCATGCAAAAAAGTTAGCAAATCAATTGACAAACCCCCTCAAGATATAATTTATTGTAAATTCAACAAATAAGTACAGTTTAATTGTGTCGTCGGTGTAACGAGCGCGGACCTTGGATGCTTGCTTATGATTTTTTCGTTCAAAAAGGTTCTTTGCCATTACTTACGTGTAAAAAAACCTGTATAAATCCTGTAACAAAACCATCGATTTAGCCATCGGATAAAGGCGAGCACTCTGCTGCCACAGGACACATCATGGTGCTCCCTTCCTTCACTTTACTCTCTGCATAGTTTCCGTAGTTCGTATCCATGCGAATGTAAGGACGGTGGTGACAAGGCGATATAGGTGCAATGCAGAAACCATTGTCGGAGGAAGGAAATTTACATGGATTAAAGAGCAGGATGCTTGTCCGAAAAGAATGAGCCACACCAATGCTTATTACCCGTCGTAACAGCGACACACCCCTATAATAAGTCTTCAATAGCAGCCCGCATGTCTTCCGGTTTATCTCTGGGCGCAAACCGCCTCACCACCCGACCATCTCGCCTCACCAGAAACTTGGTAAAATTCCATTTAATCTTGCACGTACCAAGGATCCCTCTGGCTTCATTCTTTAAATAGGCAAACAGAGGTGAGGTATTTGGCCCGTTGACCTCCACCTTCGCATACAAAGAAAAGCTCACGCCAAAGTTCAGCTCGCAGAACTGCTTTATCTCCTCACCACTGCCCGGCTCCTGCTTGCCAAATTGGTTACAAGGAAAACCCAACACGACTAACCCCTTATCCTTGTATTGTTGATAGAGCTGTTCCAGCCCCAGATACTGTGGAGTATATCCACACTGACTGGCTGTATTCACAATCAATAGTATCTTGCCCTGCAGTGCCACAAACTCGGTCTCATGCCCTTGAATATCACGAACCTTGAAATCATAGATTGATGACATGCCGCCTCCGCTGACTACTAAATAATTAAAAGTATATATAACACTAACAGATTTACCCGGTACCTTGCGAAGGTTCGCAACTCAAAAAAAGGTTTTAATCACACGGCTACGTGCCGTAGTAATATAGGATTTGTATCGCACCGCAGCAGAATTATTTTGCTATGAGATTTACAGATAGGTAAATGCCGATGTTCCGCGTCATCCTAAGATCCCTCCCGTTGCTCGGGATAACAAACTAAAATCATGCCGACGAAGGATGCATGCTAGGACTCCTCCCACTGCTCGGAATGATATTAAGTACTGGGAATCCCTGTAATTCTGTAAAATGCTCTTGTGACGAGAAACAGCAGACGGTTAAAGATACATCGGTAACAGAAAAGCCGACAAACAGTCGGCTTTTGCAAATAAAATATTCTACTGTATGTAGAAAACAAGCCTCATCAATACAACAGAAACTCCTTAAACTCCCCACGCATGCAATGATTCGATGCCATGGAGGTCGAATACGCGCCTGCATTGATTAGCACCAACACATCCTCATCTTCCAATGGCGACAGCTCCACATCTCTATAAAAGATATCCAGGGCCTCGTTAATATGGCCAGCGATTGTCACCGTCACCTTCTCTCCGTCACGTTCAACGCCAGGCACCGGTTGGAAGGGAAGTCCGTAGACCGCCGGCTCGAGGGCGATATTAAAACCTGCGTCGACACCGACGAAGGTCTTGTCGCGCTTAACCTCTACGGTATTGACCTTGAGCAACAGGATGCCGCTATCCTTCACCAGATAATCGCCAGGCTCTATCTCGATGCTAATATTTCTGTGCTTAAAGTTACTAACCAACACACTCGCCCACTTATCCAGATCCAGTGGAGAATCATTAGCGACATGTGGTACACCCAAGCCACCACCGACGTTAACTACCTGCACCGTATCGGCTACCTGATCAACGAACCACATACAGGTCTGAATGATGTTCTCCCAATGGTCCAGTTGCGGAGTCAAATATCCGCAACCCGTATGGAAATGGATCTTGGTGACCTTCAGGCCATAGCTCTTTGCCAACTCAATGGCCTCGATGAATTGTTCCCGATAGATGCCAAATTTGGTGGTCTCCTCACCAGCGTATTGCAGCTTGGCGTTGTCGGCACGTCCCAGGCCGATAGAGGGATTGATTCGCAGACCTATATTGCCTCCACCACCCATCGCACCCCATTTACGGATACAGGTAAGTGAGTCGCAATTCATCGAGATACCCTCAAACTGATGCAAGCGTTCGTAGTCATTACGCGAGAGACTGGTGTTGGTAAACGAAATATCCTGCGGACGAAATCCACAACTGATTGCCTGTTCCACCTCATTGGGAGAACAGGCATCAATGCCCACCAACCCGGTCAACTTCAGCAGCGTCAACAGGGGGGGGAAGCGATTTGCCTTCATCGCAAAGAGGATACGGTAGCGATTTTTAAGACCGGCCTTTTGCAACGCAGCATGTAACCTCTGAACATTCGCCGTCAGACGTTCTGCACTGTAGAAAAAACTCGGCGTTCCATGCATCTTCGCCAGTCCATCCACATCATGTCCGGCGAAGTTGAGCTTTCCTGCCTGATATTTAAGATCGTCCCGCTGCCACCAGTAAGATTCACTAGTATCACTCATATAGCGGCTACCGAGCTCTGTACAAACTGCTGATACATGGGATCAGATTCATCGATTGCCTCCCGACGACCCGTAATCCAGCCACGACAGTTTGCTGCGCCACAGGAGCAGGGAAACTGGTGATAGAGAACATCCTCGGTCTGGGCATAATCCATCAGAATATAATCACCGGGCTTGATATCACGCACCACACTGACCAGCATATTCTGCATATCCAGGTGGACATTCGGCGAGCATGAGTGCAAAAAGTAGCCGGAGAAATGTATATCATACAGATGCAAGCCAGGTTCTATCTGTAGTGAGTGCTGTCGAATCTCGTCAATGCGCTCACCATTCATCGCGGCAATAAGTTCGCCTTTTTTAAAGGCCTTGCGACTGATAACACCAAAACCACTATTTTCATCCTTTTGGATGATTTCGAAATCTTCGGGCTTCGGATAGAGCGGGTGGTACTCGTACGATTCAGGATACATCGTCTATGGCTTCCAAAAATGGTGATGGTAGGTCGTAGCGGTTTTATGCCTGCCACGGCGTTCAGAAATGACTATATACGTCCATCAACATTTGCCTTCAAACGAATTTGTCGCTAGTTACCATTAATAAAATCGCATCAAGTGATTCCTCTGTTTTCAGTGAAAATAAATTTAACGCCGCGACAGAATCAGGGAGTCGCTTGGGTAACATATCCCTGCAAACTATGACTTGTACGAGCAAAGAGATAGTGTCTACAAAATACAGATTAATGGTGACCATTAAGTTTCGAAACAACTATTTTTACGTATTTAAAAGGTAAACAAACATGAACGAGATGGTGATAAGCAGAGAGCTGATAATCGTAATTAATTTGGAGGGTCTAAATAATCTGCAGTATTGGCATTAATACGAAACCAGCCGGTCAGACTAAAACGTGCTTTATTGGTAACGGCTACTTCATGCGGAAAGCGTTCGCTCAGGAAAATCACCATACGACCATACAAGGGTTGAATGGTCTCAAAGGGTATCACCTCTTCTTGCCGATACATTAATAACTCACCGTGATCCGGGACTTGCCAATGTTCATTCAGATACAACACCGTACTGAGGCGACGATTGGAACTGCCTTGAAAGGCATCCACATGGCGTTTATAAAATGCACCCTTGGGAAAGTTGGCATAGTGAGCTTCGTAATCAAACAAACCGAGAAATAATTCGCGATTAAGATGCCTTCGTAATTGCTCCATCCAGAGAAAATAGCCGGTGGTTGCATCATCACATCCATCGAGCCAGAATATTTCATCTCGACGTACCTGCTGGTTGAGTTGAAAGTCCTGCTCGCGTCCAACCCCGGCGGGTTTAAATTCAGTGTGGTCAATGGAATGATAGTTTGTGCACAATGCTTGCAGCATCGATGCAGTGAAAAACTGATCGAGAATAATATAGCCCTGTACTGTGATGGCTTGCATCACCCGGTCAAATATCTCTTCGTCGCCACTGTTTATGCTATCCGCTCGCTGAACAATCTCCACTGTGTGGCACCCCTTAATAATGGCTGCCATTAATACTCCTGTTTTATTCCCTTGACCAGACAAAAGATTTCAATTGTATTTCTTATAAATACAAGTAGTTAAACCTACTCTATAGTTTTAAATTTGCTACTTTGAGTTATTATTCGCCCATATTGCAAATGTTAACGATAATCATTACCATTACAACAGAGAATTTACCGACATTTAACCATGTAGGTTAACAATTTTATTAACAATGAGGCCTGACTGGTCGATACAAGGCCCACGGAAAGCAACAAAATACACATCGGGTAATGACGGAGAAGTAGATGAACAAGAATTTGATCAGTGCAGCCATTGTCTCTGCCATAGGCGTATATGGGCATGCCCATGCCGCAGACACTGCCCCAACCATCAGTGGACTAGTAGAGGTTGAAATAACGGAGAACAGTATCGCAGCGTCCACCGTAGCACTGGGGGTGAGCAAACAGGTGAACGACATGGTCAGTGCTGAAATGAGCCTGCTGTATGAAGGTGCCACCACCGATATCGATACCGCCAGCATTACCATCGCCCCACAGACCGGCGGTTGGCATATCACCACCGGCCAATTCTATATTCCCTTCGGCAGCTTCAACAGTAATATGATCTCTGATCCCATCACTCTGGAGATGGCAGAGACAGGTGCCAACGCCCTGCAACTTGGTTACGAACATAGTGGCTTCGGTATCTCTGCATACACCGCAGCCGGTGCCGCCAGCCTTGATACCATGGGTGCCAACATCAATTACCACTATGAAAAAGACTCCACCAAATTTGGCATCGACCTTGGATACACAACTAATCTGGGCAAATCCGCCGGTATCATTGCAGATGGTGTAACCGATGCCGTTATCGGCCAGAGCATCATGGCGATGGCAGAGATGAGTGGCTTCAGTCTGGTTTATGAAAACATCGCCGCCACGACCGCCTTCACCACCGGCGCACTACTGACTGGCAACATGCCGGTCGTGACCAATATCGAACTGGCTTACGGTTTCGACCTTGGCGGCAAGGAGACAACGCTGGCCGTTGCGGCGCAAAGCTCAGAAGGCGCAAATGATCTGTTCGCCAAAACCCGCAACCTGTTCACCTTCAGCAGCATGATTATGCAAGGCACCAGTCTGGGACTGGAATACATGCAAGAGACCGATTACGCCAGCACCGATACCAGCACCATTACCGCGAAACTGGCGGTCGAATTTTAAGTCAGGAGTAGGAAATAACATTAGCCTGACAGATCGATGCTGAACAAAAAATTGGAGTCTTACATGAACAAAGTCCGTACCGGTGCCACACTACTGCTGGCACTAAGTCTGGCCACCCCGTTATTTGCTGACGAGGGTCAAACCCGTGTTGGCGGCGTTCTGGAAGTGGAGATGGATGCCAATACCATCGCCACGCCTGTCGCCGAGCTGGCAATTAGTCGAGATCTTGGTAAATATGTTGCGGCCGAGGTGCTGGTACTCTACGAAGACGGTATTACAGCTATTGATACCGCAGCGATGAACCTTACTCCCGAGGATAGCAACTGGTCTCTGCGTGCAGGTGATATCTATATTCCCTTCGGTAAATTTGACAGCTATATGGTCTCCGATCCCTTGACCTTAAGCCTCGGTGAAACACGTGAGGCGGCGATTCAATATGCATTTACCGCTAGCAATCTCTCCACCAGCATCTATCTGTTTAATGGCAGTAATAATGTTTCAGGCAAGAGTGCACTGAATAACTTTGGCCTCCAATTCACCCACGCCAGTGCATTCATGGCCATCGCGTTTGGCTATATCGATGACATTGGTGACAGCAACGCTATGCAGAATGCCATAAACACCCAGTTAGGCAGCAACAACACCAGCTCTAAGGTCGCCGGACAATCTATGGCTCTGGACTTGAAGATGGGTGCCATTACCTTTAATACCGAGCTAGTCTCAGCGGTGAGTGCCTTTCAGGCCGGTCAGCTTGAGGCCGCAGCAGTTCAACCTCTTACCATCAGTTCCGAGCTTGCCTACCACTTTCACATCGCTGGCAATGAGAGTGTTGTCGCCATCGGCTCACAAAGCTCAAAGGATGCTAATGCCCTGGGCATCCCCAAGTCCCGGCTTCTGCTGGGGTGGTACAACGCCTTGCAGGAGGATGTCCACTGGATACTGCAGGCCTCGCAGGATACGGACTACAGCAGCGTGGTCACCACAGACTATGCCATCAAGCTGGTGGCTGAATTCTAGAATTCTTGTGCTCCGGTGGTCATATCCACCGGGGATTTATCCACGGCTTCGGCCCTATCGATTGACTTGGCCACCCATTCAGGTTTTGATCCTTCTATGAATCCGATTCCTTCCCTGTTAAAGCTCCCCTCGATGCTACTGTTATTGGCAGTACTCTTGGGCCAGGCCGCATTGTTTGCGCATGAGCTGGGGCATGCGGTAGAGGGTGATCAGTCTGACTGCATTATCTGTCTACTGGGGGATCATCAGTCAGCACTCACTACCCCCCGTCCCCTAACCCTGCCGCAGACATTCGCCACGGTACAATACGACACGGTCAGATCAACCGTCTCACTACAGACCCGTATCGGTTACTCCTCTCGCGCACCACCGTTGGCCTGATAAACATTACAGAAACCGTTTCACCGTTTGGTCACCAACACTTTGTACAGAGAGATATCATGCAACCATTATCCATACCTACGCTTGTGCTTGGCAGTGCCATACTGCTTGCCGCTTCTACTCCACTACACGCAGGAGAAGAACACGGCCATCGTCAACATGCCGCCCACGAACATGGTAGTGCCAAACTTTTACTCGCCAAAGAAGGCACTGAATTGCACCTGGAATTCTCAAGTCCGGCGATGAATCTGGTGGGATTCGAACATATGCCAGCTAATGAGCAACAAGGTGAACAGGTTCGCCAGGCTATCGACACACTCAAGGCTGCAAACAAGATCTTTTTGTTACCGGCCAGTGCCGGATGCACCCTGCAGAAGGTAACGGTTGAGACCGGTCTGAGCACAGCTGAAGATCACTCTACACATGCGCACCATGAGGCCTTACATGAAGCAGACAGGCACGCCGATTTTCTTGTCAACTACCGTTTTAGCTGTCGTGATATGAGTGTACTTAAACAGATCGATGTGCAGTTATTCTCGTATTTCCCTGCTACCCGTAAAATAGATATTGAGATGATCACCGACCAGGGACAACGGGCGTTTGAATTGGATCATAACAACAGCAAACTGAAGCTGTAAGCGGACACAAGGAAAGAGAGCATGCAGGACAGGCAAAACGTTATCGACATCGGTCGATTGCAATACCGTTGGCGCGAAGGACTGCCCCTGGTGTTAGACATTGATGAGCTTGGCATTCAGCGTGGTGAGCGTGTGTTTATTAAAGGCGCCAGCGGCAGTGGCAAGAGTACTCTGCTTAGCCTCATGGCTGGAGTGTTATCCCCTGAACAAGGCCAGTTAAATATCCTGGGGCAGGAACTGACACACATGAAGGGCGCACAACGCGATGCCTTTCGTGCCGATCACATCGGCTTTGTGTTTCAGATGTTTAATCTCCTGCCCTATCTGTCGGTAATCGATAACGTTACCCTGCCCTTGCATTTTTCAGCGCGCAAAAAGAGTAAGGTTGCGCAACCAGAACAGGAGGCCGAGCGCCTGTTGGCGCATCTGGATCTATCCGGGTCTGGGATACTCTCTCGTCCTGTCTCCGAACTAAGTGTTGGACAACAGCAACGAGTCGCTGCGGCACGTGCCCTGATCGGTAGCCCGGAGATCCTTATCGCCGACGAACCCACCTCGGCACTGGATACTGACCGACGAGAGGCCTTCATCAAACTTTTGTTAAGTGAGTGTGATGCCAGCGATACCACCCTGGTCTTTGTCAGTCACGATGATAGCTTGCGCAGCTACTTTGATCGCAGTATTGCCCTTGGCGACATCAATCTCGCATCAAGTCAGGGAGAATAAGATGCCGATACTACAACTCGCCTATAAAAGCCTTCTCAACCGTCGCCTTACTGCCGTACTTACACTTATTTCCATCGCCTTGAGTGTTACCTTATTACTGGGAGTGGAAAAACTGCGTAATGAATCGCGTAGCAGTTTTGCCAATACCATCTCCGCTACGGATCTTATCGTTGGTGCCCGAAGTGGCAGTACCCAGCTATTACTTTACTCGGTATTCCGTATTGGCTCGGCCACCAACAACATCTCCTGGCAGAGCTATGAGGAACTATCGCAACACCCGAAGGTGAAATGGAGCATCCCCATCTCTCTGGGTGACTCACATCGCGGTTTTCGTGTTATGGGGACGACGACGGATTATTTTCAGCACTACCGTTATAGCCGTAATAAAGGTTTAGGCTTTGCCTCCGGCCTAGCTTTTAACACGCTTTATGAAGCGGTGCTGGGTGCCGATGTGGCACAGGAGTTGGGTTATGTTTCCGGCCAGCAGATTGTCATCGCTCATGGTGCCGGTGACATCAGTCTCGTCAGTCACGATGACAAACCGTTTCGTGTGGTGGGCATACTGAATAAAACAGGTACCCCGGTGGACCGTACCATCCATGTCAGCCTGCAGGCCATCGAAGCCATCCATGTGGACTGGCAAGGCGGGGCAAAACTACCCGGCTTTCAGATCAATGCCGAGCAGGCAGAAAGGATGGCACTGCAACCCAAGTCCATTACCGCCTTTATGCTCGGCCTTAAATCCCGCCTGGCTACCTTTCGTGTACTGCGGGAGATCAATGAATACAAACAGGAACCGCTATTGGCGATCATGCCCGGTGTCGCCTTGCAGGAACTATGGGACATGATGGGTGTGGCCGAAAAGGCCTTGTTGGCCATCTCCGCCTTTGTGGTGGTTGTCGGCCTTACCGGTATGGTGACGGTGATACTCACCAGTCTGAATGAGCGCCGTCGTGAGATGGCGATCCTGCGCTCGGTGGGCGCCAAGCCTATGCACATCTTTGGTCTGATCCTCGGTGAGGCGATCACTCTTACCCTGCTCGGCAGTGCTCTCGGCTTGCTACTGCTCTATGGCCTGCTGGTTTTTGCCCAACCGATCATCGAAAGCCAGTTTGGACTGTTTATTGCTATAAGCTGGCCCTCGACATACGAGTGGAAATTATTGCTCGCGGTGATAGGCTCTGGCATCGTCATTAGCATACTACCGGCCTATCGCGCCTATCGTTATTCTCTCGCCGATGGCATGAGCATAAGAATCTAATCAGGAATAAAATTATGTTACGCACCACTGTTCGTTATTCTTTTCTTCTCACCAGCGCACTGTTGTTCTCTGCTTGCGATCTCGAGATCCCCGAGAAGCAGGCCTATGCCCTGCCCCCTATTGCCACGCCGCAAGCGAAGTCAGACACCGTCACGGAAGCTACCGCCCAAAACACCGATGGCGCAATAGAACTGACCTGGGATGATCTGGTGCCTGCGGACTGGCGTCCTGATGCCTTGTTAAAAGAATTTAATCTGGATGAGATGAAGGATGACGATCCAAGAGCCAAGGAGTACGAGGCCAGACTCAAGCAACTGTGGGATGTCGCGCCTGTGGTGAAAGAGTTGGAAGGTAAACTGGTCAAGCTACCAGGCTACGTACTGCCCGTTGAGGACAACGGACAAAAGGTAACCGAGTTTCTATTGGTTCCCTATCACGGTGCCTGCATTCATGTGCCGGCACCTCCGGCCAATCAAACCGTCTATGTGATCACCGGTGATGCCGAGGCCAAGATCCGCAAGGTGTTTGATACGGTTTGGGTTACCGGCATTATTAAACTGGAAAAGGCGGATCGTGAACTGGCCACCTCCGGCTATACCCTCCTCGCCACCAAGGTGGAACCTTTTGAATAAGTGCTGAAGAGATGAGACTCTACGGTCAACAGATGTATAAAGTCGTCGGCTTGCTTAGTCTGCCCCTATACTTTGCGCATCCCCTGCAAGCAGCGAATCCACTGCAATGCCATATCCATCCGCCCCAGATGGCATCAACTGACGCGGTCGCAACACTGCTTGGTCCCTATTCCGGCCGCGAGCAATGTGAGCAGGAACGACTCACTCGTTTTGGCCATGAAGGCCGCTGTCATTGCAGCTTTAGTTCACCATTGGGACAAGACATCCCTGGCGATCTATTTAGCTCGCCAGGGATGCCTCGGCCATAGTTTTTATCTTTATAGCAGAACTAGAAACAAGACATATGGCAGCAAGGCATTTGTTTTGTATTGATAATAAAAAGCCCGCCATGGCGGGCTGATGTTTACACTCGAAGAGGAGCTAGATATCCAGGGCTTGAAGATCCAACTTATCGTCCTTCATGGGCGGGCACCAATAGTAGCCCCCTGAAATCGGGCGACTAAAACTAAACAAGCCATCGGCGATACCATCTTCATGACCCACCATACGGTTTAATAGCGCCTCATAGGCATCAAAGGATCGACCAAAGGCGATAAAATTCAGACCCGCCTCGTTACCTTCTGCCCAGGGCATGGAGCGGCGCAGAATAAAGGCCTCCGGGGAAAAGCTCTCTTGCGCGGTACGCTTCACATGGGCAGACTCAGGGGCATCTGCCAGTTCTTCGTTATCTGACTTACGGCGACCAATGATGTTGTCCTGATCCTCTTCCGACATGTGTTCAAAATATTCCAAATCGTGTTGCCATTGTTGCACCGCAACAAAACTGGATCCATCCAGTCCTTCCCCGACACCTTGTACCATCGCAGCCGCCAGCGCAGCATCATCCTGTGGGTTTTCAGTGCCATCGATATAACCGGTCAGATCACGGCTGTCGGCATAGACAAAACCATCCAGCACCTCTTCCAGGCGAAAATCCATTGCCAGGCTATGTTCGATCTCACGACTACGCAGATGCAATTCGCCACGGTCATCGCCGCGCAACCAGAACCACAGGGCATATTGGGTAGAAGGCACCTCAAAACCTGGCCCCACCAGTGCAGGGAACACCGTCATCCCCGGCAGGGTCTTACCCAAGGCCAGTATCAACGACTGACCCAGACCAACGATGGTCTGTTCGCCGTCCACAAACTCAGACAGATGTGCCAGGGTATGCGCCACATCCGCCGTCTCCGGCTCCATAATGAAATAGAGAAAACGCGAATGGGGGGTCAAGGGAGCGAGGATACCGGTCTGGATAGCAGACATATTTCACCATCATTTGAATAACAATATAGGCGATACTTTTAACAGACTTTCCTTATGAGTACCAGATACGCCCGTCGAGCATGTTAGACAAAGATTAAACTCGTCATCCTTGACGAGGTCTATCGTTGCACGACATGACAGCTCTTGCTATTGAACAATGAAGCTACGTATATCGCTATCCTTATAACCGCCCCGTCCATCACTGGCACGTACAAACCAACGGTATGTGCTACCAGAGACCAGCCCACTGGCGACAACACTTTCCGTCTGCGGCTCAGACTCCGCACAGGCATTCAATAACACCATCATTGCCGCCAGTAGCATCAACGTGCTCCTGCGACGTCCTCGGCCCGTGCCGCCCACCAAACCAAGCATGAGCAGACCGCCGCCACTAAAGCCCGCATACAATAACAAAGCATCGCTTTGTGCCAGAGCAATCGTTTGTGACGGCAGACAGTTGTCACCAGAACAGATAAACGCGGTGTGCACCAGCGTATCACCATCGGTATCGGAGGCCTGAGTCCACTCGAGATCCACTTCGCTACCGGTCACACTTGCGCCATCCATGGGCGATAGCAGTTGCGGTGCACTGGGCAATTGGTTATCCGCTTCCTGGCAGGTGTACACCGCCACATCATCCACATACCAGGCACCTCCGGCGACCTGATTATCCGTTGCCAGGCGCCAGCGAAGCTGAATCCGCTTACCGGCCAAGCTACTTAGATTGTAACGACTGGAGACATAGCCATGACTGCTGGCAACAAATGCGGAGCGTGAGGCCAAGACATTGATTGGATTACTATCCAGTATACCGTTATAGCCCTGGCCGTCGTCTTCCAGTGTTGCCATATCCTCCCAGGCAACACCATCAAGACTATATTCGAGAACACCTCCATCATAATACTGGCCTGAAAGCGTTTCGAAATTAAAGTCATGTCGGAAGTGAAGGTAGGGAACAGACAACATGTCAGAAGTACCAGCAGGAATATCCAGGCTCACTGTGGCTTTTTGATCAGTTTGATAATCCACATCCAGGCCTATTAAAGTATGGGTGCCGGAGCTGGCGTTAGGACCCCAGCCACCAACATTCATGTCAGCCGAACCCGAGTCGTACCAGTCGTCTCCCACAGCAATAAGCGGATCACTCTGGTGACTCATCGTCCAGTTAGACAAGCCGCCCTCCATATCATCAATGAATGTATAGAGTGGCGTTTGATTGCTCGCACAGAGTGCTGCATTGGGACTGAAGCCATTGACCAC
>JAOUJT010000250.1 GCA_029883105.1 Gammaproteobacteria bacterium | reverse complement strand
TACCCTAAAGGATTATATCGAACTGGTAGATTGGGTCGGCAGACAAATCAGGGAAGACAAACGCGGTTTTATCGAGACAAGTGAACCACCCGTGTTGCAACGACTGGGTATAGACTCATATGAATTTGTTGAGCACATGAAAGGCAAACACAAAGAACACTATCCTAGGCTGATGGGAAGAGTCGAGAAAATCCAAAAGGTCTATAAGTCACTTGAGCAGAGTTTTATCAAGGGGCTGTATCAATCCAGACTGCTTTATTCGGGCTAGTCATTCCGTATACACAAGAAATCCAAAGATGATGGCATCGTCAGGATAGCTTATGGATGGTGGTTAGTAATTATCCATGTTGAGCTAATAATTAGCCTAAAAATACGTAATACAACCGTTACATTCACTTAATACATACAAAATAATCGACGACTACAGGAAGAAGCAGTCATTTTTATGCTGATTTAGATTTTGAGTGGTGGGTGTCCTGGTTCGTCTGTTTATGGAGAAGGAGCTATATCACCATATGGAGCGTCGTGGTGAGGTTATGGTGAGATTCTTGAGTAACACCCTTATTAATCCGCTCTACCATTATGATATGGAAGCAATGTATGACTTGATAAATAATATTCTTAGACAAGAAAATGTTAGTTATATCTATGTGCTCGATAATCAGGGGCAAATCATTCATGACGGACAACAACAAGTAAGCAAATTTGGCCAGGTTTTATCTGATCCAGTTAGTCAAAAGGCAAATAAAACAGAGCATATATTATTCCAAAGAAACGAGGATTTTCTTGATATATCTATGCCTATCAGGCTTGGCGATGAAGTTTTAGGTGCCGTACGCGTTGGACTGTCAACAAAACAAATGGTCCAAAACATCAATAGCATGGATGATCATCTCCGAACCGTAACTCGTCAAGGTGAAGATCAACAGCTCAAACTAGCCATCGTAGTTACTATAATATTTTTAATACTTGGCACTATTTTATCTCTATTCGTAGCACGAAAATTAACCCGGCCTATAAAAGAACTATCTAACAAAACAAAAAATATAGGATTTGGCGATTATGGACAAGAGTTAGAAATATATAGACATGATGAGATCGGAGAACTTTATAATAGTTTTCATGAAATGATCAATCGCCTAAAAGAAACGACCATATCCAGAGACTTTCTTGATAACATTTTTCTAAGCATGACAGAAGCACTATTTGTACTTCGTCTGGACGGTACTATAGAAATGGTAAACGATGCCACTTCCAGGCTTCTTCATTTTACCAAAGAAGAGCTTCTAACTATGAACTATAATGCCATAATTGAAAAAGTAGACAATGAAGATTATGATTTTATTAAGGATGTCATTCATAATGAAACACTTCCCTCAATTGATACGATATATTGTGATAAAGAAGGTAACTATATAGATGTAAGCTTTTCAGCATCTTTAATGCAAGATCATAAAAACCACCCCCGGTCGATAGTCGTTCTTGCCCATGATATATCAGATCGTAAGCGTATAGATCGAATGAAGGATGAGTTTATTTCTACAGTAAATCATGAGCTAAGAACTCCGCTGACCTCTATGCGCGCTTCCTTAAGTATGCTCAGCGAAGGTGTGACCGGAGTACTACCCGATAAGACTCAAGAATTGATAAATATTGCGCTTAAAAATAGTATTCAGCTAAATGAACTTGTAAATGACATTTTGGACATACAGAAAATCACCTCTGGCAAGATGACATATAATATTGTTCGGATAAATATTCATGATTTCCTCATCGACGCCATAGAGAACAGTTCTGCTTATGCAAAACAATATGGGGTTAATCTAAACTTACTCGATACAGAAGATGGCGATATTTTTATAGATGCCGATAAGAAAAGATTATTACAGGTTATGGCTAATTTAATCTCTAATGCAGCCAAGTTCTCTCATAAAAACAGTAGTGTCGAAATCTCTTTGCAGCAACATACTGATACTATAGAAATATCTGTGCGTGATTATGGGATCGGCATCCCTTCAGACTTTAAAGAAAAAGTTTTCGAGCGCTTCACGCAAGTTGATTCCTCATCAACCCGAAGCATAGGCGGAACGGGCCTGGGTCTAAATATCAGCAAAGAAATCATAGAAAGTATGGGTGGAAGTATCGGATATGAATCCTATGAAGATAATGGAACACGTTTCTTTTTCCACCTACCTCGAATCATTCAGTAGAGAGTTTCTAGATTCAGCCTGTTCTTATTTACTTCTTATAGAGCACAAAAGACAAGACCTTACCCTGTTACCTGTGTTTGTATACCACACATCCCAAGACTGGTTCGGCTACCACATGGATTCACAATTCAAGACCTGACCCCGTTACCTGTGCGTTTGTTAGGGTGTAAGCATCCCACGTGCGTTTTCTCGCATAATAGCAACAGCCCTAGCAGCTCCATCTCCGGCTTCATGCTCCTCTACTCCGAAGCTAATAAGTTTAATGGGGGCATCATTCCTAACTCCCTGAACCATCAATGAACCCAATAAACGGGCAACATCGTCATTGCGGTCAAAATTATTCCGTAGGCATCTACGAAGCCCGGATGCTAGTAGGTCGGCGACTTGTACGCCAATATTAGCCGTGGAATCTACATACTCCGCGTTTTCTCGAACTATCTGTCCTATATTTAGTTTTCTATCGTCAGCATCATTGGACTCGATACCATACACATCTTGTAGATATGTGGGCTCCTCACCACGAGGATAATAGAATCGATCGAACCATGAGTAATTTTCTTCTTCCAACATGATCATTGGTTCACGAAGTGAAGCAGATTGTAAAAATGCTGGAAGAACTTGCGAAAATGCTTCCTCATATTCAGTTTTTTCTGAGTTTTTTTGATCAATTCGCCAACGAAAACGACTTAGAGTCTGAGGTTTTCTTTGAACAAAGTATAATACCGCACTATGTAATATCGTTAATACTAATTGAACTTGACTAACCATTTGCACATATAATTGAATAGGCATTCTAGTTACTTTGTCTGCTAAGTCGCGTAGACCTTGTCGACCTTCTTCATAGTGCATGAGTGGGACAGGTCTCAATATATTGGCTACTTGTTGCGCCTGATGTTGCTCGATAATGTTAGTTGTATTTAATGATGCATCTGTCGCAATAGCATATAACACTCCATCAAGACGACGTAAATTGGACAACAGCCATAAATAATCACTTTCTTCAATGTCGCGTAACTTTACCTCCGAATTGCGATGCTTTCCTACTCGCCTTTTAAGCTGTGACATTAGTTCGGAAACAGAGCGTCTATTATTTTCTGGATATACATATGCAGCAACACAGTTCCATGATTCTTGTGCTGTTGTATAGACAAATGTTCCTGACTCGTCGATGCAGATATTCACTGCGATATTTCACCCTAACGCCGCGCTATGCGGCAATTTTGGAGCGCAGCGGAAAAATTGTCCGGCAGTAGCGTTTTGTTAGGTATCGACTTCAAGAAAATTTCTCCATGGTTCTATATTCGAGGTAGCAGTCAATTTGAGTACATCAGAAAATCTGGAAAAATTATATAACTCATAACTCTCTACAATACCAAGATCCACTGCCTGCCGCGCGGCATCGTTTGATGGGTTAGAGAATTTGCTGCATGTGGAAACATAAATACAATTTTTGCTCTCTTTCAATAAAGCTGCACCAAGAAGTTCACGAATTCCACTGACACCTTCAACATAAGGCAGTGACTGGCGCCGTTTAACTTGTATGACTGTTGGGCTGTCAGATTGAACTAAAAGAAGATCAATGCCACCATCATGAGATTTTCCAATATGTTCTACTTCACAAGAAAAATGTTCGGAGAAAACTGACTGAACAAGCTTTTCCATTTGATAGTCATGAATATGTATAACATCGCCAAAACTTTTTCGTAAATATTCTTGAAGTACCTTAATTGGGATATCTTTACTAGTCAGATCATATTTTCTCAGCACTGCATTCTTGATAACAGTGGAGATTCCATCTATATCTCCGTTTGTCTCCTTATATGTATGTATACGCCACCATCCGCAATTATTACAACATGACACGTATTCGTTTACATAGTAGCGCCCACCACCCAACCAGTCTGGATTATCATTCAGTGAATTTTCATGTGGCTTGCTTATAGCTGACTGACAAAATGGGCAAGTCGATGTATTTGTTTCATTAAAAAGCTGATGTATCTCAGGTTTCGATAACGAATCTAGCCCAGGGTCAGCAAAAGCATCACTTCGAACATAG
>JAOUJT010000030.1 GCA_029883105.1 Gammaproteobacteria bacterium | reverse complement strand
CTGCTCAAGGCACTGCGCACGTGCCTCTTTGCCCAACACAACCTGGAAATCACGCACCATGGCAGGATATGGATGAGGCCCGGCGACGGTGCCAATGATGTAGAAGGTATCGTCGATATTGGTTACCCAGTCACGCATGGCCTCATTGAGGGCATCCTTGAGAGTCTTGGAGCCAGACTCTACAGGGACAACGGTCGCCCCCAGTAACTTCATACGAAAGACATTAATGGCCTGACGTTTGATATCCTCTGAACCCATATAGACGACGCATTCCAGACCCAGGCGTGCAGCAACGGTAGCAGTCGCTACACCGTGCTGCCCGGCTCCGGTCTCGGCGATGATACGTGTTTTGCCCATGCGCTTGGCCAACAGGGCCTGACCGATGGTGTTGTTGACCTTGTGTGCGCCGGTATGGTTAAGGTCCTCACGCTTGAGATAAATCTTGGCGCCGCCCAGACGTTTACTCCAATTTTCCGCGTAGTACAGGGGCGATGGACGACCCACAAACTGTTTCAGATCATATTCGTATTCGGCGATAAATTCCGCATCATAACGATATTTTTCGTAGGCTTCGCGCAATTCATCCAGCGCACCCATCAGGGTCTCTGCAACAAAAAGACCACCATAGTCACCAAAATGACCACGCGCATCCGGGAAGTCTGAAAAGTGTATATCCGCTAAATCGGGATTATTCTGAGTCGGCACGTTGCACCTCTGCTATAAACCGGGCTATCTTTTCGGCATCTTTGATGCCCTTCTCTCTCTCTACACCACTACTCACATCCACCGCATAGGGACGGGTCTGTTGTATGGCTTGAAAGACATTATCTGCTTGCAGGCCTCCTGCCAGAAACAAGGGCTTATTCATATCTGCGGGGAATTGATTCCAGTTAAACGACTCACCACTACCGCCTTTCACGACGCCATGGTAGGTGTCCAGAAGCAGACCAGCAGCATCCTTATAGGTCTTGGCATAAGCCGACACGTCCACACCCTCACGCATAGAGACAGCTTTAATATAGGGGCGGCCGAATGTACCACAATCCGCCGAACACTCATCGCCATGGAACTGAACAAGATCGATGGGGACCTGTTCGACCACGGCAAGGATGTCTGAATCATGCGCATCGACAAACAGGGCCACTTTACTGATCAATGGGGGCAGTTCCCGGCAGATATCCATGGCGGTATCGATAGTCACCGCACGTGGACTTTTCGCGTAAAACACCAGACCGATGGCGTCAGCACCCGCATGGGCCGCTGCCAGGGCATCTTCAGGCCTAGTGATACCACAGATTTTTACACGCGTTCGTGCCATGAAGCCAGCCTTGCTTGGGGTTAGGCGAACCATTTTACCGTAAGCAGAAGTCAACGGCTATTACTGTGCGGCAAAGAGAATTCTGGATAGAGGTAAATAGTGGTAGCGTGGTGCTGATGCCAGGAGCTAAGCGGTCCTTGTTTCAGCTGCGCAATAGCGAAATAAGACTTTCAACTGGCGCAGCATTGCTTAAAAAAGCTCGATATTACTATCTTCAGTCAGGGATTGTTGTTGATTTTCCTCCTCAGCCATCTTCTCCTTCATCAACACAGAAAGCATCAGGTTCTGTTTTGCAACCAGGCCATAAAGACTGTCGCGTATCGAATCAAAGATTTGTGCCATCTCCTGCTCCGCCATGATGAGTTCTGATGAATCGTCCATGACATTTTCAACCTTACCGAGTATGTATTCCTCTTGATCCTCTTCCAGTCCCATACCAGGTAACTTATGAGTCAGATCAGAAAGGACATTGGACATGGTCTGATTACCCGATTTGATCTTCTCTGACATGAGGCCGTTCAGGTGATCAAAGCTGGCCTTTACCACATCAAAGGCACCACCCAAGTCTTCTGCCTGAGAACGTATCATATTCTCTGCCACCAGAGACTTTAGCTTCGCATCCAATGCGCTCAACAAAACGGGCAAGGCATCCTTGATGCGTCCATAACGATTGCCATCCTCGACCGGCATATTCTTCACTAACAGGGAGGCATTGGGGTAGTTGATCACCGTGCGAACACCAAAATCGTGAAAACGCTGTGCATTGTTTGCCGCAATCATCAATTGCTCTTCCAGAGGCTTAACCAGCTCATTAGAACTAAAAAAGTAGTGTTGACCATTCATCTGCATACGCAATACACAGTTAAGCCCCAATGCATTGGTCGTCAGAAAAAATCTGTGAGACAAAGCCTTACAATCATTTATGGTATAACTCTGCTCAACAAAATTCATCACCAGCCCCAGCTCACTGCTACCGGCCATCGCATCCATAGCAGTCTTGTGGGCGAATTCATAATCAATGGATAACTGTGTTAAACGATTTTGCGTCTTGTTATAGGTAAATAACTTTTTATCCAGCAGGATCGCGGCATGTGCCAGCGGAAAGTACTCATCCACACCAAGTGAATAGAACTGTAGCATCAGATCCGGTTCAAGCTGTTCACCAATGTAGATCAGATAGGGCAAAACACCATCCAGTGATGTCTTTAGTTCAGCAAGCGAATTAATGTCTGAGGTATCATCAACGATAAGCACTTCCGTCGACGACATCAGACTGAGCGCGGCCTGGCTCAGGTCATAAAAATAGGAGAAATGATAGATATCCTGATCCAGAGTGGCTATTAATTCTCGTAACTTCTTATTATCGCTAACAACACTTATACGCATACAACTGTCTCATTAATGTAATCGACATACACACTGTATCGGTAGACAGATAGAAGGTATTTAGTAAGAATTTAACAATTTCTAACAAATATTGCATGACAGATGATGATTAATACCAGGGCATGCTACCCGGCAGTGGTAACTTATACTGGTCGGGATAATCCACCTCAGTGAGATAGAGACCGTGTGGTGGAGCGGTAATCCCCCCCCTGGTTCTATCCTGATGGTCGAGAATCTCTCTGGTCCACTCCGGCGCTTGCTCGCCACGACCGATCTCCATCAACACACCGGCGATGTTTCTTACCATGTGATGTAAAAAGGCGTTTGCTTCGATATCCAGGTAAATAAACTCTCCATTGCGAGTAACATCCAGCCTGCTCACCGTTCTTACCGGACTCTTGGCCTGACAGGCCACGGCACGATAAGAGTTAAAATTATGCTCACCGATTAAATAGTTTGCCGCAGTCTGCATGCGCACTTCATCCAGGGGGCGATGACACCATGATGTCCGTATAGCAAGAAATGTCGGGCGAATACTTCGATTAAAGATCACATAACGGTAACGCCGGTGGGTTGCACTAAAGCGGGCATGAAAGGATTCATCCACCGGTTTGGCCCAAAGTATGGCAACCTCTTTAGGCAGGTTGGCATTGGCACCATGAACCCATGAGCGCTCACTACGCACAACATCTGTATCGAAGTGGATTACCTGGCCTGTAGCATGAACCCCCGTATCTGTACGACCCGCGCAGTGAACTCGCACCGGTGTATTAGCGACCTTGGTTAAGGCATTTTCTACTACGGCTTGAACGCTGGGAGAATGGTCCTGAAATTGCCAGCCACAAAATGTCGAACCGTCATATTCCACACCCAGGGCGAGTCGCATACCTACCTGCCTATTGATTGTCCGCGATAAAAGAGAATGGTAGTAAGACTAATGGATAATATAGAAACTAGATCTGATCCAGTAACTCATGCGCTTGAGCAACCTGGTTTTCATTTCCTTCCAGTAATACCTCATCGAGTATGCTGCGTGCACCTTCTGGATCACCCATATCGATATACGCCCGTGCAAGATCGAGTTTTGTGCCCACTTCATCAACACTGTTTAGCAGATCCGGCTCATGATCGCCGATCTCGATAAGACCATCATCATCAACCTCCGGTAATTCGGTATCCAGTGTGATCTCATCAAGTGCGTGATCCAGCGAAATATCTATACTGCTCTCGATATCATCTAGAGTGGCATCGACATCTGGCAGCTCCGATACATCATTGAGTTCATCCAGATCAAATTCGAGCACAGAACCATCAGACGAAGACTCTGCCTCTGCATTTAACGTTAATTGCTCTAATTCGTCATCCAGATCACCCAAATCAAATTCTATGCTTTCAGCGGTTGGCTCGGATATTTGTTCCGCTTCATCCACCGTTAACAACGCTTCAAATCTATCCGCATCATCGACTAAGGAGAGCCTTGCTTCAGATAGATCAATCACAGGAACATCTTGCTTTTCGGTATTCTCGAACTCATGCTGGAAGGCTGCAAGGTCTTCACTGGTTAACAGGCTATCATGCAGTTCCTCCTCTTCCGGGATCACGACATCAGTAGCACTGACAGGTGGCTCTATCTTTCCATCTCGCTTGGCCAGCATGCTTGCCAGATCATCCAGCTTTTGATGGTATTCAGAGTTTTCAGGATTCTTCTCAACAGCACTGGACATAAGGTTCACTGCGGCATCCAGATTACCATAGGCAACAAAAATATCTGCCTGAGTGAGAGGGTCTTCTTCGATTGTGCGCGGCGCAGAGACACCATAATCTGCATCTCGATCTATGAACGTAGAGTTTGTGTGCTCGCTGTTAAATCGATAGTCACTCTCCCCAGCTGCACGGCGCTTGCGGGCAATCACCCAGAACATCGTCAATAATAGTAAAATTGTGCCACCGACTAATCCCATCAGTTGGGGATTCTTCTGTAGCTCACTCAATACCGACCTGAACTGTTGCTGGATACTGGAAGTATCTTGCTCATTCAGCGGTGCGGTCGCAGCCACCGGTGACTCCTTTTGTGTCTCCTGCAAGGCAACCAATTCATCACTCTTTATTTGCATTAAACGCTGTAATGAGGCGATCTGATCTTCCATTGCCTTGAGACGTTCATGCATTTCTTCATTACGTTTATAACTTAGCTCAGCGCTCTGCTCAGCCGCAGCCAGTTCATCCCGCAATCTACCAATTTGTTCGTTCTGTTTGCCACTGCCGGGCTGGCTGGACTCAAGATGTCCTGCAACCGGTTCTTTGCTTTGAGGGCGCTCCAGTGTTAACACACCATCCGTAGTCTCGGGCGATACTGTTTCACTAGTCTGAGCGGCCTTCTGTTCACTGGCTTGTCTACTCGCTTCTGCTTTGGCGCTTGCCGACTCTGCGAGGCTTTGCTTATAGTCCTGCCACAACTGATATTGACGCTTAAAGGCAACACTGGCCTCCTGCACATCCATTTCATAGATATCTTGCGGGTTCTCTATTCGCAACACATAACCGCGCTTGAGATTGTTGACGTTTTCGCGAGTAAAGGCCTCAGGATTATTTCGCAACAGGGCCATCATTATTTGAGGAACTGTCGCATCGCGGTTGCCTCGTATCTTCTCCGCAATATTCCATAACTGTTCATTTCGCTCTACCGGACCATAGACAATACTGGCCTCAGCAGTAGAAACGGATGAAGCTTGAACGTCACTCACCGCTGAATCGTCAGGCCTAGATATGAGCTCCTCTGGCTCTTCGGTCTGTGCGGCAGGTGCATCCCCCTTGGGAGCCTGTGTCTCAGGCGTAGTTAAATCGGGAGCCCCACTACCAAGAAGTTCCGGGGGATCGAGCAAGACCGTAAACTCGCGTAAGAGGCGACCACGCGACCAGTTAACTTCAACAAGAAAGTTTAGATATGGTTCAGAAATGCGGCGCGTAGAGGTAATACGGATATAGTGCGCACTACCCTTTTGTACAATCTTAAAACTCAGGGTATTTAAAATGGGCAATCGTTCGAGACCGATACGGCTATAATCTTCTTCAGAGGCAAGTTTTACTTTCAGCCCCTTTAATTCCGAGGGACTAACGCGAAGAAGTTGTAATTCGGCCTTAAATGGCTGATTTAGGGCCGATTGGGTTTGTAGCTCGCCCAACCCCAAGGCAAAGACCTGTAGTGGGAATAAAATCCCCATTAAAATCAAAACCTTGAACAATCTTCTCACCATACTCTCCGAAACCGATAAATATTTTTTAAAAAATACCTGTTTTCTCAGTTAATTACAATGCTTTCTTAGTGTAGAGTCTTACTTTAAGGGGCTCAATCCAGGTAACTCATTTGCAGAATTTCTGCGACCTTAACCATATTGAGTGCTCGACCCGTGCGCACATTATCCGCAATAAGAACCATACGAAAACTGTGTGTCTCAGACAAAACCTGACGAAGACGACTGACACTAAGGGTTTCTGATTCGGCCCCCTCTGTGACGGGGCTAATCACCTCACCCGTACTGATCTCTACACCCTCTTGCTCTGCAATGAGTTTGCTTAGCTCAGACAGGTTAATAGCGTGCTGCGGACTAAAAATAATATCCAGAGTATCGCCAAAAAACACCGCTACCTGAGTGATAGACGGCTCTACCTCCAACGCATGATCTGCCAGCACCTTTTGTATACCTGTGGCGATTTCTGTCTCTTCACGGCTATAACCATTCTCCAGTACCTCACCAACCTGGGGGAGCAGATTAAAGGCGATTTGTTTAGCGAATACCTTTGACTCTATAGATTGCACATTCAACAGTTTCGCCGTCTGACTGGCCAGTTCAGAAACACCCGCCTCACCGGCAGCGGAAACCGCCTGCAAACAACTCAGGTTGATACTTGAGATCCCTACACTTTCATAAACACTCTGTAAGACCCTCAATACATGCACTGTGTTCGCGTCCGGTGTGGCAATAATATTATGTGTGGCATAATCAGCGATGGCATCATTATTTACCCCGGCGACCACCAGCGGGATATCCTGGGCATGACGAAACACAGGCTGATTGGTGATCACCACAGCACCGGCCTTACCTGCCGCTACCGTCAACTCCACTTGCGTGCCATCTACTTCCGCAAATATGGCAATAGCGACGGAAGAGAAATCGAATCCCTGCCATGATTTAATCTCGATGTTCTTGTTTTTAAACAAGAGACTCGTGTCACTATCGCCTTCTTTTTCCAGGCAATACAGTTTAGCAACGGGAAAGTCCCGTTGTTCCAACAGCTCAAGTACCGCTTTTCCAACCAGCCCCTTGGCACCCACTACTGCAATGTTCATTGATTCAGCCATAATCTTATCTTCCGCTTAAACGGAAAAACGTCTATACCCTTACAGGGTATGTATGCCCTGTATGGCTATAGACGTTTCACACGTTAAAAGTCTCCGCGTCCTACTGTTCTAGCAGGATGCGTAACATACGACGTAGTGGTTCTGCCGCGCCCCATAATAGCTGATCACCTACGGTGAAAGCAGACAGGTAATCATTGCCCATGTTCAGTTTACGCATACGACCAACGGGGACCGTTAAAGTACCGGTCACGGCGGCGGGAGTTAGTTCATTCATGGTCTGCTGTCGCTCATTCGGCACAACCTTGACCCACTCGTTGTGCGTCGCAATGATGTCATGGATTTCGTCCAGAGGCACATCTCTGGTCATCTTGATGGTCAGCGCTTGAGAGTGACAACGCATAGCTCCGATACGTACACACAGTCCATCAATGGGGATCTGGTTGTCGGAACGACCGAGGATCTTATTGGTTTCAACCTGCGCCTTCCACTCCTCCTTGGATTGGCCAGATTCCAGCGGCACATCGATCCATGGGATCAGTGAACCGGCCAAAGGTACACCCCAGTGGTCCTTGGGATAGGCATCTGAGCGCAGGAAATCTGATGTGTTGCGATCAATCTCCAAAATGGCCGAGGCCGGATCATCATTCAGAGCCTTGACGTTGGCATCGATGGCACCCATCTGGCAGATCAGCTCACGCATATTACGTGCGCCAGCACCGGAGGCCGCCTGATAGGTCATGGGAGTGATCCACTCAACCAGCCCCTTATCAAACAGGCCACCTATGGCCATCATCATTAATGAAACAGTGCAGTTGCCACCCACATAGGTCTTGATGCCACTGGCCAGACCCTCTTCAATCACGGATTTATTCACCGGGTCCAGTACGATGATGCTGTCATCCTTCATACGCAGGCTGGAGGCAGCATCGATCCAGTAGCCATCCCAGCCGGACTTGCGCAGCTCAGGATAGACCTCCTTGGTATAGTCGCCACCCTGGCAGGTAACGATCACATCCATCGCCTTCAACTCATCGATACTCATGGCATCCTTCAGCGGCGGTACATCCTTGCCCACATCAGGACCGGCCTGGCCGCTCTGAGAGGTGGTGAAGAAAACCGGATCAATATTGGCAAAATCATCCTCTTCACGCATGCGCTGCATCAACACGGAACCCACCATGCCACGCCAACCTACCAGACCGACCCTTTTCATCTTCTTTTCCTCGTGTAAAACAATCTAATTAACGCAGAGTTCGCAAAGACGCAGAGAATGCAGAAAAAGAAAGATAATTATATCTTTGCGCCCTCTGCGTCTTTGCCTCCTTTTCGTTATAAATCTCTTGCTCTTCTTACAGAGCAGCGACGACAGCGTCGCCCATCTCTTTGGTGCCCACCTTGGTGGTGCCTTCGGAGTAGATATCAGCTGTACGTAGTCCCTGATCCAGAACCTTTTCCACCGCCTTCTCCACTCGATCAGCCATAGCCGCTTCATTGAGCGTATATCGCAACATCATAGCGACAGAGAGGATGGTCGCCAAGGGATTCGCGACACCTTGTCCGGCGATATCGGGGGCAGAACCATGGATAGGCTCATACATACCCTTGCCGTTGGCATCCAGCGAGGCAGACGGTAACATGCCGATGGAACCGGTTAGCATGGCTGCGGCATCAGAGAGGATGTCACCAAACATATTGGTCGTCACCATCACATCAAACTGCTTGGGAGCACGTACCAGCTGCATAGCGGCATTATCCACATACATGTGCGAGACTTCTACTTCGGGATAATCCTTAGCCACGGACTCAACCACCTCGCGCCACATCTCGGTACATTCCAGTACGTTGGCCTTGTCCACAGAGCACAATTTCTTACTACGCTTCATAGCGATCTCGAAGGCAGAACGGGCAATGCGCTCTACTTCAGATTCGGTATAGACCAGGGTATTAAAACCACGGCGCTCACCATTTTCCATAGTCTCTACACCACGTGGCTGGCCAAAGTAGATGCCGCCTGTCAGCTCACGAACAATCATCAGATCCAGTCCGGAAACCACTTCGGGTTTTAGCGTCGAGGCATCCGCCAATTGTGGATAGAGGATGGCGGGACGTAGGTTGGAGAACAGCTCCAGACCAGCACGGATCTTTAACAGCCCCTTTTCAGGACGGATGGCAATATCCAGGGATTCCCATTTGGGACCACCAACGGCGCCTAAGAGGATCGCATCTGCCGATTTTGCCTGCTTCAAAGTTGCTTCCGTCAGCGGCTCACCATAGGCATCGGTCGACGCACCACCGATCAGACCATCTTCCAGGCTTACATCAAGACCGTCCTTTTTTAGGACCTCAATAACCTTTACTGCCTCGGTAACGATCTCGGGACCGATGCCATCACCGGCCAACACCAAAATCTTCTTCGTCATAGTCAACTCCAATACATGAGCATCGATTTAGCTCAGAAAATTAACGCCGAGATCGCAGAGGCGCAAAGAACGTAGAGAAAAATCACTTATCGTTCTCTGCGCTCTTTGCGCTGCTTTGCGAATACTGCGATACTCTTTTATACAAATTCAGGCAAACAACCAGGGGGCCTGTTGTTTGCGTTTTGTTTCATAGGCCTTGATGTCATCTACGTGTTTCAAGGTAAGTCCAATGTCATCCAAACCATTTAGCAAACAATCTTTGCGGAACTCATCCACATCAAAACGAATGCTTGTGCCATTTGGTGTGGTGATGGTTTGGGACTCAAGATCGACCTTTAACTGATAGCCATCACTGGCAGCGTTGTCCTGAAACAACCCATCAACGATCTTCTCATCCAGCTTAATGGGCAAAATGCCGTTCTTGAAACAGTTATTGAAAAAGATATCGGCAAAGCTGGGCGCTATTATTACCCGAAAGCCATAATCCTCCAGAGCCCAGGGCGCATGCTCACGTGAGGAGCCGCAGCCAAAGTTTTTACGGGCAAGCAAAATACTCGCCCCTTGATAACGGGACTGGTTTAGCACAAAGTCCGGATTCAGAGGACGATGGGTATTATCCATACCCGGTTCACCGTGATCCAGATAGCGCCATTCATCAAACAGATTAGGGCCAAAGCCACTGCGCTTGATGGACTTCAGGAACTGCTTGGGAATTATGGCATCAGTGTCCACATTGGCACGATCCATGGGAGCAACCAAACCATTCAATACTGTAAATTTTTCCATATCTCTACTCCGCTATCCACACAGCATCTATTCAGACTGGGTAATTAACGCAGAGATCGCAGAGGTCGCGGAGTGATATTAATTAAAAACTCCTTGCGTTCTCTACGTCTTTGCGTCCTTTGCATTAAGCTGTTAGATCTCTCACATCCACAAAGTGGCCGGCTATGGCAGCCGCTGCGGCCATTGCTGGACTCACCAGATGGGTACGTCCCCCCTGCCCTTGTCGGCCCTCGAAGTTTCGATTCGAGGTGGAAGCACAGCGTTCATCTGGTTGCAGACGATCCGCATTCATCGCCAGACACATGGAACAGCCCGGCTCGCGCCACTCAAAACCTGCTGCGACAAAGATCTTATCCAGACCTTCCTCTTCCGCCTGTTGTTTCACCAGACCAGAACCGGGAACGACCAGGGCCTGCTTGACTGTATCAGAAACCTTACGTCCTTCGGTCACGGCCTTTTGCGCCACTACGGCCGCAGCGCGCAAGTCCTCGATACGTGAATTTGTGCAGGAACCGATGAACACCACGTCCACAGCGATCTCGGTGATTGGCGTATTGGCCTCCAATCCCATGTACTGTAGCGCACGTTCCATACCATCTTTTTTTACCGCATCCGATTCATTTTCAGGATCCGGTACCCGGGCATCCACGCCAACCACCATCTCTGGTGAAGTTCCCCAGGTCACCTGTGGCTGAATCTGACGGCCATCGATCTCCACCACATGATCAAATTTCGCATCCGGGTCTGACGTAAGCCCCTTCCAGTCCTCTACAGCCATATCCCAGTTCTCACCCTTCGGTGCAAAGGGGCGGCCCTTGACGTATTCAATGGTCTTGTTATCTACCGCGACCATACCGGCACGAGCACCACCTTCGATGGCCATATTGCATACGGTCATACGTCCTTCAATAGAGAGATCACTGATGGCTTCTCCGGCAAACTCGATAGCATACCCAGTGCCGCCAGCCGTACCGATCTCGCCGATGATGGCCAATACGATATCCTTGGCGGTAACACCTGCACCGACCTTGCTCACCACGACCTGCATGTTTTTCATTTTCTTTTGTACCAGACACTGAGTGGCCAGCACATGCTCCACCTCGGAGGTTCCAATACCGTGAGCCAGCGCGCCAAAGGCACCATGCGTAGAGGTATGAGAATCGCCACAGACCACGGTCATACCTGGCAAGGTGGCTCCCTCCTCAGGACCGATGACATGGACAATGCCCTGACGCACATCGTTCATGGGGAAATAGGTGATACCAAATTCCTCCACATTGGCATCGAGAGTCTCTACCTGGATACGGGCGATGGGATCTTCGATCCCCATGCTACGATCCGTTGTCGGCACGTTATGATCTGGTGTTGCCAGTACCGTATCTATGCGCCACGGTTTGCGATGAGCAATCCGCAAACCTTCAAATGCCTGCGGTGAGGTCACTTCGTGCACCAGGTGACGATCTATATACAAGAGTGCGGTACCGCCCTCTTCAGTCCGTACCACATGGGTATCCCACAACTTGTCGTATAAGGTTTTTCCGGCCATCGTATCTTCCCATTTGGCAAGACAGGATGTACTCATCCTGTCGCGATATCTGTTTCTAACAATACTTGCGGACTATAGTAGACTTGACTTAATCATTACTCAAATTTATATTTTTCATAGCAAGCATTACTTATTTTCATACTGAGGTCGTCATGGAATTAGCAAATCTACACGCATTTGTGGCTATCGCTGAATATGGCTCTTTTTCTTCTGCCGCAGAAAAATTGTACCTGACTCAGCCCGCCATTAGTAAGCGTATTGCGCAACTGGAGAGCGAGCTTGAGGTTAAACTCTTCGATCGTATCGGTCGCGGGGTACAAATGACCCTGGCTGGTCAAACACTGCACCAGCGTTCGATACAAATACTACAAGAGGTAGAAGATACGCGCCGGGCCATTGTCAGTCTAACAGACACTGTGAGTGGACAACTGCTTATGGCAACCAGTCATCATATTGCCTTACACCGTTTACCTATCTATCTAAAACAGTACAAAGAACAATTTCCTCAGGTAACACTGGATCTAAAGTTTACTGATTCGGAAAGTGGATGCCGAAGTGTCGAAAACGGTGAACTGGAATTTGCTGTAGTCACTTTACCTTCACAGACCAAGCCCCCATTAAAATCCATCACACTATGGGAGGATGAATTGGCGATTGTTGTTGCCCCGGATCATCCATTAAATTTTTCTCAGCCACTCAGCGTTGCTGAATTGTTGAGGTATGATGCCATAATGCCCGAGCAGGGTACGTTTACCTGGGAGATTGTCCACAAAGAGTTTGAAACAGAGCAGCGAAGAATAAAAGTTGGCCTTACCAGTAATTATCTGGAAACCATAAAAATGCTGGTATCAGTCGGATTAGGTTGGAGTATTCTGCCTAAAAGCCTACTAGAACATTCCGAACTAGTCATATTAAAACTAAACAATCTTCAGCTAAGCAGAAATCTAGGTATTGTTTATCATCAAAATAAAACTTTATCTAATGCTGCTCAGGAGTTTATTAACATACTAAGAAACGAAAACATTACTTCACATCTATAATAAAATCAGAGCCGCTAATAAACATTTCTGCCTGGTTAAGGATAACCTTTTGATCCTTCGCGACGAGATTCAGGCGTTTCTTCTGTTCTGTAGATATCCGCAAGGTGTAGTTCCCAGCTGGAATCTTACTAATCACATAAAACCCATCATAGGCGGACTTTATAGTTTTAATTAACTTATTATTCGCATCAACCAACTCTAACTCAACATCTCCTACGTGACGGGTCTTACCATTCTTGCGTATATAGGTAGTTCCATCTATTTCGCCTGTAAGTATGATGGGGAAGGAGTATTCAATAACATGACCCGGGCGATATACAGTTTGATAGCCTTCAATTTTTGGTACGTAAAGTGGATCAAGAAGACTATCCATTGATACCCCGATATCCATATTTTCGTAGATGGGTATATCTGTAAGAAAAATATGTCCGTCTTCATCTGACTTAACAAATCTTCTCACACCATTAATTTCAATATCGATATCCTTAAGTCCCTTCTCATCCGGATCTCTTATACCGTTATAGTTTTCATCCATATATATATCGATAGAGGCAGCACCTTTTCCTGCCATAGGATTTGAACTGATCTTCCAATCATTTTTCTTTTGATCTTTGGCAAAATTAATGGACATAGAGCTATTCAGTGATATCTCTCCATCTGTTTTATATCCAACACCAACATCATAGGTATATATATTACTACGCTTGTGTATGCCCACCACGTACTGCATTACATTATCATTAAAGCGACTCAAGCCAAAATCATAACTATATGGGCCAAGATTCTTTGCTGTATAATTTATAGAGAGGGAACTGATGTCGGATAAAGGACTGATCTCGTAATTAATATCACCGCGCAAACTGTAACTAAATCGGTGCGCAGATAAGGAAAGTGTTCCCGAGGTTCCATTGGTGCCACCGACTGTTGAATCCACCTCAGTGATCTCATTCACCAAAGCGAGTTCTTTAGTATACATAGATATACGATTGCTAAATTCGGTTTTATAACCTCCAGAGAAAAATGAATCCTGTTTATAGGATAAGGCAACTGGAAGTCTTGGCATGAAGGTTTTAGGGATTGCCGTGTCTACTTTAATCCCAGAGCTATTAACGATGGGATCACCTTCTGTCAAAACTTCACTTTTAAACTCATCCATCAATGCATAGTTAAGGCTAATATTTGTTGCAGAAAAACGGGTTTGCATAGACAGATCCACCAGATTTCCACCAGCCGAATCCTGTGTGACACCAGCACGGGCATACAAGTAATTCAAAAATCCTGCCACGCCTACATTCATATAATTATGGTCGACGCCTCCCAGGTTCAATGAAACCATATTTGCATAGAGAGTCAGGTTCTTATTTAAGCCGTAATCACTCTGCAATTGAATGCGTGGACTGCTCGCACCCACTTCAGCGACCGTGCCGATGCGATAGTGAAATTCACCCTCACGTGTTAGGCTGTTATTTAGGATATATGTGTATGTTTCTTCACGGTACTCGCCATGTTTGCCATAAAATGCCAGTCGAAAATAGTTGTTGCCGAATAACAGTGGTACATCATTAAATATATATTCCCCATTTATCGGTTCAGAAACATAGCCTACCAATATCTCATTTTGATATAACTCAACTTCCCAGCCAGGAAGTAATGGCCCCTGAAATGTATGACTCTCAAAATTGCTTTGCTGATTAAGCTCATAATTACTCAGTTGTACGCCAGGCAAATAAGATTGGTGCTGAGAGATATAGGCAATGGAAGGGATATTCACATAACCAAAGGAATATTCACGAGCTTGCAGTCCAGCTAAAAGCTTCGCATCGGGATCATGGCGTGAAAAGCTGATACGACTGGCATTAATAAAATCAGTGCTATTTCCTGATATATACGCTGCGGTTTCTAACTGTCCAAGATCAGCAGTCAGGTAGGTTGTATAATTGATATCTGAGAAACTTGAACCATCTTGGGTCTTACGATATGTCAATCCCATTGATGTATCGATGAATGGGTAATCCCAGTTTTTATAAGGACTAACGCGTTTTTCGTAACCTCTATCTCTAGAACCTGTTTGTGCCCTTATCTTTCCAACTCGCTCTTCGCGTTGTATTTTTGTCTGCAATGGAAATGGTTCACTAGGCTCTATCACTAGCATCAATGAAAACAAATCAATATTAAGTTTTAGGGGTAAATATTTTTCAAGCACGGATTCGTGCAGATATATGTCGTCTTGATACAGCTTGATATCCTTACTATCAAGCTTTGATGTAACACCGGATATGGTCAGTTCTTTACGACTATAATCCAGGTAAAATCGCCGTGACTCATTTAAGACAAAACCTTCAGCGATTCCTTCTTCTGGCTTTACTTCTATGGCCAAACCTACCGATTGGCTAAATAGCCCCAGAGGGATGTAGATACCTTCCTTATACTGGTATGCCGTAACGATATCTTCCAACAGATACCTATCCAGCTTAAGCTGGAGAATTCTTAGATAGTCATCATTCGGAGTTTCCCAACTAAGTGTTTTTTCTTCTATCTTATTATCGGCAGCATCGATTCCCGTCACAAAGAAAAATAAAACTACTGTGGCCAGTATCCCACGCATACCCATACTACCCATAAAAATTAAAGATCCGAACTACCTTTCGCCATGATGGCACCACCTGCATCGGCTGGCTTGCTGTATACGATGACAAGTTTGCCCTGCTTCAAACTGACATTTTTAGGTGGATATATCACCATCTGAACCTTTCTCTTGCTATTAGGACTATATACGGAGATTCCGTTCATACGTGCCAGATTATAGGTTGTACCATTAGATTTGATAAGGTTTACTGACAAGTCCCCATATACCGACTCATTACCATTTCTAGCCAACACAAATTCCACAATATGCTTCTTCTGCTTCTTATTATAAAACGACTTAATTCCATCGATGCTTACACCCGATATAGTTTTTCCGTGACGTACTATCACCGGTATCGATATACCCAGAGATGGTTTCAACTCAATGGAAAGGTTTTTTCCATCTTTATTGCCAACCGACTCTATACTACTGGCACTGGTTTTAGGGATGGTTTTGAACAACAGGTGTGAGCGATACTCTCCTGCTTCAAGATTTGCCTTTTTTCGAAGAATTAATCGTATTGTTTGAGATTGTCCGGGCGGCAGGGTGACTTGTCTGGGCGAAAAACGAATCATTTCATCGGAGAAACGCTCGCCTTCTAACGGTTTATCTATATCCAGAAACTGTCCTGTCTCTGTCATTCTTTTGCGTACAAACTCCAGTCGAAAGGTCTCTGTCTCTGTACCACTATTTACCAGACTAACTTGTGCCGTACGATCACGAGCCTCAAAAATAATACGCGTCGGAGCAACCATTAGTTGGCCTGCTGCCTGAGTGAGCTCCGTATATGCCAGAGCCAACACCAACAAGAGCAGTGGAATTAGACTTGCAGACTTGATATTTATGCTATTCATGTTCACGTTGGTCATCTCTGCCGGTAACTCATTATTAGTAGGATCGTTCCAATATATCCCAAACAAACAAACAGGCACAGAAAAACGGGGCTAAACGCCCCGTTCTCTAGAGGATGTACTAATTATAGTTCGCTGTTACATCAAACGTTGCGCTATATGCACCCGCGGTCTGTGCTGCACCAACGTCAAGTGTTCCACCTATCTGAAAGGTATCGCTACCTGTTGCGT
>JAOUJT010000249.1 GCA_029883105.1 Gammaproteobacteria bacterium | reverse complement strand
ACCGGCGAAGAGAAGGATGTGCAGCTGGGCAGCCCGCGCAGGCTCAATACTATATATAGGGCCAACCTTCGATCCGCCCGTGCTGCCGGCCAATGGGAGCGCGCCCAACGTACCAAGAAGAGCCACCCTTACTTATTGTATGAACTGGGGCCGTCTGAACAACACCGGCCAGAGCATGTGGCCTGGGCCGGAGTGATCCTGCCCGTAGATGATCCGTGGTGGCAGACCCACATGCCCCCCAATGGCTGGGGCTGCAAGTGTCGCGTTCGACAGGTCAGCAAGCGCGAACACGAACGCCTGGTGGGGTCCGGTAAATACCTCACCGAACGCCCCGCAGAGGATCTGATCCCTTGGACCAACAAGCGCACTGGCGAGGTGATGCGAGTAGATCGAGGCCTCGATCCCGCCTGGGCCAACAACCCCGGCCAGGCTCGTGTACGTGTGTTGCGTGAGCAGCTTACGCAAAAAGTCGAGACCACCGACCAACGTTACGCACATGCTGCAGTAAAGAATGTCACGAACAGTCCAGTGCTGGATCATTGGATGGCCAAGCCCGAGGGTGAGTTGCCCGTTGGCATCATCGACCGCAGTATACAAACGGCCTTGCAGAGCAAAAGCCAGGTAGTGCGTCTGTCGGTGGATACCCTAGACAAGCAGAGCCGTAGCCATGCGGAACTGACCGCCGATCACTATCGCCTGCTGCCCGAGCTGATTCATCGTGGTGCGGTGATTAGGCAAGATGAGCAGCGTCTGGCTATGTTCATTCAGCTTGATGATCGCTGGCACAAGGCCGTAATCAAGGCTGACCGCGATGGCGGCAAGCTCTACCGGGTCAGTTATCACAAAGCCAAGCGTAAAGAGGTACGTCGTGAAATGTCTCGCGGGAAAGTGTTGAGGGCGTTACCGAGGAAATAAGAAAAGGGGCTGCGCCTGGTAGCCCCATGAAGGATGCGTGACGGCTGCCACCCCGCCAATTTACCCCCGGATGAATCCGAGGTTTAGAACCTGTTGGGGGCCAGGCACCCCCTCAGCAGTTGCGGGCAGAATTTGCCGCATCCCTTTTGTCCAAATCATAGCTCAATCCCCCAAAATTGACCAGCCACCACAGGCCCTGAGAGCCATTCTGAGGGGCAACCCGCCCCCACGATACCATTCAAAATGACTTAAACGGTTACAGGCGAATTTAAAGGGGTTTTAAAGACGGTCTTGTCATGGCTCTCGGCCTAATGTAGCTTGTGCACCATCAATCCCCCGGAATCCTGCCCCGGAACCAGTTCCTCGTCACACTCGATCCCCAGTCGCCTAATCTGGCGGCATGTACCAGACACCACAACTTTGTTCTGCACTCAATCATGCAGCCGCCAGCGATTATCTGCAGGCGGCGCTCTGCTTTGAGCTGCCCCAAGACGGCACCGCCCCCGAGTGGGTGCAGTTGATCCCCGTGGGTGATGTGGTTGGTCGTGATACTCGCAAGTGGATCAATGATGAGCCGGAGTCGGTCATTGCCCAAACACTCAATCAGGTCCGCGACATTCCCCTGGACTGGGAACATTCCACCGAACTGAAAGCCCCCAAAGGCGAACAGGCTCCAGCTGCTGCCTGGTTTAAGGAATACAAAGTTGAAGGTGGCTTTATCTGGGGCCGTCTGGACTGGAAAGAGAAAGGCCGCAACTCTGTTGAGTCTGGTGAATACCGTTACATCTCCCCCGTCTTTGACTTCACCAAGCTCGACGGGCGCATCTATCGCATTACCTCTGTTGGTCTGACCAATCGGCCTAACCTCTATTTGAACGCCCTTAACCGGGAGGGCACCCCCCACTCATCAAGCCCCGGCAATCAAAAGGAGCATTCCACTATGACGTATGAAGAACTGATGGCGCTGTTACGCACGGGCTTGGGATTAGACACCAATGCCGATCACCAGGTGGCGCTGAATTCAATTGCTACCCTGCGCGGTGATCTGGCTACTGCAATGAATCAGGCACAGACCCCCAGCCTGGAGCGCTTCGTTCCGCGTGCGGATTACGACAAGGTCGTCGAGCGCGCTACCAATGCAGAGCAAGCCTTGAAGGATGATCAAGATAGCAAGAAGCAAGAGGCTATCGAGACCGCCGTCAACGGTGCGCTGGAAGCGGGCAAGATTCACCCCGACTCGAAGGACTACCACACCGCGGCCTGTCAGCAGGAAGGTGGCCTGGAGAAGTTCGAGAAGTTTGTTGCCTCTGCCCCGGTGATCGTTGGTGACTCCGGCCTGGACAAGAAGAAGGCGGACGCGGACAAGGGCACGGCACTGAACGCCGAGGAGCAGAGTATGGCCGAGATGTTCGGTAACTCTGCTGAAGACATTCACAAGTACGGCCAGTAAGCGGCCTGTCATATCTATATAAGAAAGGAGACACGACATGCCCTTAACCGCAGATCGTAACACCCCCATGAAGGACGGCGAGATCATCCCCGTTGCTCTGGCCGCAGGCGCGAAGGTTTACGCCGGTGGTATTGCCGTGGCCAACGCCACCGGCTACGGCGCACCCGGCTCGGTGGCCACCACCCTGACCTACCTGGGCCGCTTCGAAGAGCAGGTAGACAACAGCGCCGGTATTGATGGTGCCAAGTCGGCGCTGGTCCGTCGCGGCAAGGCCTTCAAGTTCAAAAACGAGGCCGCCGACCTGGTCACTCAGGCCAGCCTGGGCAAGGTCTGCTACATCGTCGACGACGAAACCGTGGCCCTGACCGATGGTGTGGGTACCCGTTCCGCCGCCGGTGTGGTGGTCGGTATCGATTCAGACGGCGTCTGGGTTCAGTAAGTACTCTTTAAACCGCGATTAACTCAGGAGTTAATTCCATGAAAATGTTTACCACGTTAATACTGGCTGTAATGGTGGCGCTGTTTGCGGTACCGGCAATGGCCGCCGATGCACTGGCCGCCGTGCCTAGTTTCAATGCTCAAGACATGGGTCTTATCGGTGTCGGTTTCGCTGGCATGATTGTTAATAAAGACAGTCTGTCGACCCTCTTTATTAATTTGAAGACCACCTTTAACAAGGCCTTCGATGCTACCGAATCCATGTGGACGAAGATCGCCATGTTGGTGCCCTCCGGCAGTAGCCAAAACGATTACAAATGGCTGAGCAACTTCCCGCAGATGCGCAAGTGGATCGGCGAGAAAAATGTTAAGTCACTGGAAGGCTTTAGCTACACCATTGTCAACGATGACTGGGAAGCGACCGTCGAGGTGGACCGCAACGACATCGAGGACGACAACCTCGGCATCTACGCGCCACAGGCACAGATGGCCGGTTACTCCTCCAAGCAGCTGCCCGATGAGATCGTGATCGAGCTGGTAAACAATGGCCATGCCAACCTGTGTTACGACGGCCAGAACTTCTTCGATACGGATCACCCCGTTGCCGGTGCCAGCGTATCGAACAAAGGTGCCGTGGCGCTCAGCATTGCGACTCTCGCCGCCGCCAAGGCCAGTTATGGTCTCACCCGTACCAAGATGAAACAGTTCAAGGACGACGAAGGCCGCCCATTGAACATCAACCCCAACATTCTGTTGGTCGGCCCCGCGCTGGCGGATGACGCGAGATCATTGATGACCAATGATCGCCTGGAAGATGGCAAGCCGAACCCTTACAAGGGTACTGCTGAAGTTGTGGAGGATTCACGCATCACCTCTGACACCGCCTGGTATCTGCTGGATACGCGCAAGCCGGTGAAGCCTTTCATCTACCAGGAACGCAAGAAGCCCACGTTCGTATCCCAGACCGATATGGAAGCGGACAACGTCTTCAAGCGTAAGAAATTCCTGTTTGGTGCCGAGGCCCGTGCCGCTGGCGGCTACGGTTTCTGGCAGTTGGCCTATAAGGGCAACGACTAAGAATAACCCGCTGACGACTGCGATGTGATGTCGCAACAGTAAGCCCCGGGAAGACGTTGGATCTTCCCGGGGGGATTAAGCAAAGGCTAGGAGATACGACATGGCAAAGAACAACACCGGCAACCAGCAGGGTAAGACGGAGACCAAGGCAAATACAAAAGAAGTCGATGGCGTCTTCGTGAAGTGCATTCGTGGCAAGGGTTCATTCCGCCGCGCTGGTTTCAAGTTTGATGAGACCGGTTTCGGCATCGCACTGGATGCTCTCAGCGAAGAGCAGCTGCAAGCGCTGAATGATGAGCCCATGCTGGTCGTTGAGGAATGCAAAGTCACCATCACCATCAAAGACGGCGAGTAAGCACCCATGCCATACGCCACCGCCCAGGACATCATCGACCGCTACGGTAACGACCAGCTTCTGCTGGTCGCTGACCGTGACGAT
>JAOUJT010000248.1 GCA_029883105.1 Gammaproteobacteria bacterium | reverse complement strand
CCCTGTTTTGCAGGATGCACGACAAGAGTACCTTTTGATTTATTCTCACGCGCATCCAACACATAGAAGTAGCCAGTGTCTCCGATTTTGATACTTTTTATCTTATTGCTAAGATTTACCAAGCCTTCAGTAAAATCAAGCCCAACAAAAAATATACCAATAATCTTGCCGTTACTATCCACAACAGGATCATACCGGGTCATGTAATCTCGGCCAAACAACCTGGCGACGCCATGATATGGTTTGTTGTTCATAAACCCCTGGTAACCTGGGTGTTTGGTTCCTAAATGGGTGCCTATAGCGCGGTCACCATTTTGTTTTTTCAGGGACGTGGTAACGCGAATAAAATCGTCTCCATCGCGAGCAAATACCGTGGCTATCGCACCAGTGATCCCAGTGAAATCATCTATCGGTTTAAAATTAAGGTTCAGTTGCGTGTTTCCGCTATACAGCACAGGTGTATCAAACTTACCTATGCGTATTGTCGCACTGGGATCAATACTCAAACCTTTGGGAAACGCGGCCTTAAAGACACTACCTAACTCATTAATGTTCGACATTAACTGAAGGTTATAGACATCAACCATGCCCTCAACAATCTCTGTTTTCACCGTTAGTTCGTTCAGGGCCTGATCTTCCATCGAATTTGACACCGAGGTAGTCAGAAACAGGGTAAATGCACTCATGCTGACAATTAATGTCACCATTACGACTAAAAGTAATTTGACACCGATTGAGGTCAACCCACTCCAACCACTCAGGTTTTTTTTGTTAGACATTTTCTATGTTGCTCCATGTAACAACTACCAGATTATTGAATCTCGATATACAGGCCCTATTGAAGACCTCCGTTATCGACAAACGGCCCTCTAATATTGACTGAAAGTGTTTTTATTTTTGATTAATTTCACATTAATAGCGATTTTCACAGCGCCCCCTCCTTTACCTAACCTGCCCTTGTCCATCCATAACATAGAAGTGTCTCCGCAGCCAGAATATTAGTACTAGACGGGTATTATTCTTCCCTTTCGTATAAATATTTTGCTCTGTGAAATACTGCATACCCATCCCCGTGTCGCTTCTGTAATATAATCGATTTCGTAAGCACCACTCATTCCACTATTACAGAGAATTCACATGTCACAGACTTCTACCGCCATTGTTGTATTGACCTCGGAAGAGGGTAAGGATCTGATCGGCCGAGCGGTTGCACGCCTGCCTCAAGTGGTAAAGGCCAAGGCATCCGGCCATCTGGTCATCACTGGTGGCACCACTTGCCGCTATGTGGCCAAGGATCTGATGGGTGAGGACCCCGGCCGTGACAGCTTCGCCGTAGGTTGGATCAGTGAGGGGGAGCTGGGCGAGACCCCCGCAGAGGGCCGTGGTCCGGGTCCGATATTTTTCGACGAGGGTGACGCGCAGCGCGGTTGGCCCGGACCTATCCTGGAAAAATTCCAGGCCGGGGATGTCTACATTAAAGGTGCCAATGCCATCGATCCCGCCGGTAATACCGGTATTTTGATGGCTTCTCCCGTAGGCGGCACCATCGGCGCGGCCCTCTCCATCGTTTATGCCCGCGGCGCTGAGCTGATCATACCCATCTCACTGCAGAAACTGATCCCCTCTATCGCCGCCATCGGTGGCAAGCTGGGCCACGGCAAGGTAGATCGCGTCATGGGTACCAAAGTCGGTTACATGCCGATCCTGGCGGAGTACTCCACGGTCATCACCGAGGTCGAAGCGATGCAACATCTATATGGGCTGAAGGCGACAATGGTTGCCTCAGGTGGCATAGATGATTGCGTCGGCGCTGTCTCGCTCCATGTAGCAGGGGAGCTGGCCGGCATCGACAAACTGTTTAGTGACATCGAAGCGATGCGCTAAGCCAGAAAGGTTGCAACCTGAGGGTGCAGCCTTTTTTTTCATCCCCACAAAAATAACAACGAGCGCATTACCATGAGCTATCTTCAAGCCCTGCTGCCGGCCTTTTTGTTTATCGTTGTGGGTTATATCCTGCACCAGCAGGAGTGGGTCAAACAGCATTGGTGGAAAAGGGTCGAATCCCTAACCTATTTTCTATTGCTGCCATCGCTGCTGTTCAGCAGTCTTGCCAGTGCCGACTTCCAGGCCATCAATCACGCTCCATTGTTATCCACGGCGATGTTTGTTTCCATCCTGTTAATGAGCCTGTTTGTGCTTGCCGCACGTCCGCTGTGCCGTATAGACGGGCCATCCTTTACCTCCGTCTACCAAGGCGCTATCCGCCCCAACCTCTATATCGCCATCAGTGCTTCCGCCATTCTGTATGGCGACAAGGGATTGATTATGGCCTCGCTGGTCGTCGCGGTATTGGTGCCGGTGGGAAATATTTTCAGCGTACTGGTACTGGCCTTTTATGCAGAATCCAAACGTAGTCTGAGCAGTGCCCTGAAGGCGGTGATCAGCAATCCAATGATCGCGGCTTGTGTGCTGGGTATTGCGGTGAATATATCGGGATTGGGTATTAATACGACGCTAGATACCCTCTTCGGTAGTATCGGCAAGGCTGCGCTGCCCCTGGGTCTGATGGCGGTGGGTGCCGGTCTGCGCGCCAATACCGGCGATGTCTGGCATCAACGTACGGTGGTCTATACCAGCGTATTTAAGCTGCTCTTGTTTCCACTGCTGACCCTAGTGATCTGCCTGGCACTGGGACTGGAGATGGCCGCCACCACCATCGTCGTGCTGTTTACCGCCGTACCCGGTTCGGGCTCAGCCTATGTACTGGCGGGGCAGATGGGCGGCAATCAGACCCTGCTCGCAGCCATCATCACCAGCCAGACCATGCTGGCGATGCTGACGATGCCGCTGATACTCTGGTTCAGCGACTATCTTGGCCTGCTCTTATTGCACTAAGGGTTTGGCGATCGGCTCACGACTGATAAAGAAGATCACCAGCAACAACAACAGCGCCCCGCCACGCAGCAAGTAATCCATCTCTGGCCACAACAGCACACCACCGATGAGTACCAGCAAGGGACGCAGACGCCAGCTCACCGGGCCTTCCAGATAACCCTGGAAGGAACCTGCCAGGGCATAGATCCCCAGTGCCGCCCAAGCGAAGATCTCCAGCGCTAGGAACCAGTCACCATTGAGGAATGGCGTGTAGGCAAACAGCAGGGGGATGATGTAGATGCCCTTGGCGATCTTCCAGGCGGTCAATCCGGTTTCCATCGGTTTACTACCGGCGATGGCCGCAGCGGCAAACACCGTCAGACAGACCGGCGGCGTCACGTTGCTGTCCTGAGACAACCAGAAGATGATCATGTGTGCTGATAACAGTGCCGTGGTCAGTACCGCAGGAGGGAGGATCTGCTCCTGTACCATGGCCAGCATCGACGCGGGTATAAGCTGGATCAGCGCCAGCGCCGCCTCAGCACTCATGGGTTGTCCCAGGTTCGCTGCCTGCTCCGGTGCCACCAGCATAATGATGCCCCTGACCATGTCGGTCATCTGCCCGGAGGCAATGGCATCTACCAGACGTGCTTCGACAATCAATTGATAGATAGCCGGTGCCGATAGTGTGCCCAATACGATATAGGCGGCTGTCACGGGTAAACCCATGCCCAGGACCAGCGAGGCCAACGCCACCAGAATAATAGTGATCATCAGGCTGCCACCTGCCCAGTCACTGATCATGATGGAAAAGACATTCCCCACACCGGTGGTACTCACAACACTGACGACGATGCCGACACCGATCAACAGTATGGCGGTGGAAGTCATGTTCCTCGCCCCCAGTGAGAGCGCATCGAGTACATCCATCAGCCCCATGGGTTTACTGGACAGCCATGTCGCGCCAATCACCGAGAGGATAGACAGGCCCGCCGCATAGGTCGGCGTAAACCCGTACATCAACAAACCAACCAATACCGCAATGGGGATAATCAGATGCCCACCCTCCTTCATCACCTCGGCAAATTTCGGGATATCATCCTCATGCACAACGATGTTCAGTTTGCGCGCCTCGATACGGACAAAAAACATCATTGAAAGAAAATAGAGCAGCGCAGGCAACAATGCGACGGCGATAATGTGCATATAGGAGATCTGCGTATAGGTCGCCATGATAAACGCCCCTGCACCCATAATCGGTGGCATCAGCTGGCCGCCGGTGGAGGCTGCGGCCTCGACACTGGCCGCAAAGCGAGCACTGAAGCCAGAGCGCTTCATCATCGGTATGGTGATCACACCAGTCGATACCGTATTGGCCACAGCCGAACCGGAGATGGAACCCATCAGCGCCGAACCGAACACCGCCACCAGACCCGGTCCACCGATGAAGCGGCCCACCGCACAACGTGCCAGATTAATAAGAAAATCACCGGCACCGGACTTA
>JAOUJT010000033.1 GCA_029883105.1 Gammaproteobacteria bacterium | reverse complement strand
GGCTGCGGCCACCTCGGCGGCCTCTTTGGCCACAGCGATCAGAGCGGGTTCTGCTACCGTGGTACCAAAACCGAGGGCAAAGGCAAAGATCAGCAACCAAAATACGCTGCCTTTACGGGCAAAGGCGTAAGCCATGGACTCACCAAGAGGAAACAGCGCCATCTCCAGACCACGAATAAAGAAGGTCAGTCCCAGCACCACCAGAAACACGCCCGTCACCAACTTGCTCAGATTGGGGATAGGTTGCTGCAAGACCGCCAGCTGAAAAAAGGCGATCACTAATATTATGGGTGCCAGATCACGAAAGCTCTCCAATAGGGATTTACCAAATTCCCACAACCAGTTTTTCAAATCCCGCTTCCTCTCCGTAACATCCAGCCTTCTATTCTGCCATGTAAGACCCACTCGGATCATGACCAATATCAGTCAGCGCTGATAACGATGCAATCACCGCACACCTGTGACTATAATGCAGGCATGTCTGAACACGAACAGCAAGAAAAAAAAATGGGCGTCGGCATGGTGATCGCTGCATGGGTGATAGCCCTGCTGCTAGCCAGTAGCCTGTTTAATGATCTGTTGGAAAAACAACACAATCCCAATCTGAACCTGAATCAAAGCAGCAGCGAAGGCGAGCGCAAGGTTGTACTCAAGCGCAACAAATACGGTCACTATGTCGCCACGGGTGAGATCAATCAACAACAGGTGGTGTTCATGCTCGATACCGGCGCCAGTGATGTCTCGATTCCCGCTAATCTGGCCGATCGTTTGCGACTGCAACGAGGTACCGAGGTGACCTACCAAACCGCCAATGGACCCATCACGGCGTATCGCACCGTATTGGATGAGGTACGCCTGGGCAATATTCGTCTACAAAATGTGCGTGCCAGTATCAACCCCGCAGTTAACGAGGAGGTGATCCTGTTGGGCATGTCCTTCCTTAAGCACTTGGATTTTCATCAACAAGGCAATACCCTGACCTTGCAACAATAAACAATAGAAATAAAAACGGAGAGAAATATGGAGTTAATAAGCAACATATTCGGTCAAATAAATAGCGTGGTGTGGGGCGTGCCCATGCTGGCGATGATCTTCCTGGTGGGACTGTATCTGACAGTCGGTCTACGAGCCCTGCCTCTGCGCAATATCGGCTACGGTTTCAGCATGTTATGGCAGGGCCGCAAAGCGAAGGGTGAAGGAGACATCACCCCGTTTAGCGCCCTGATGACCTCTCTCTCTGCCACCGTCGGTACCGGTAATATCGCCGGTGTTGCTACGGCGATCTTCCTCGGTGGCCCCGGTGCCATGTTCTGGATGTGGTGTATCGCCCTGGTGGGTATGGCGACCAAATATGCCGAGGCCGTACTGGCGGTGAAATACCGTGAAAAGGATGAGGAAGGCAACCACATCGGTGGGCCCATGTTCTACATCAAAAACGGTCTGGGTAAGAACTGGCAGTGGCTGGCCGTCACCTTCGCCGTCTTTGGCACCATCGCCGGATTCGGTATCGGAAACGGCGTACAGTCCAACTCTGTGGCCCAGGCCCTGCAGGCCAGCTTTGGTATCGATCCAATGATGACCGGTATTGTCATGTCAATAACCGTTGGCCTGGTGCTATTCGGCGGCATCCAGCGTATCGCCAAGGTGGCCAACAAACTGGTGCCTGTCATGGCACTGGCTTACATCTTCTTTGGCCTGATTATCATCCTCATGAATGTCACCGGCATTCCCGATGCCGTCGTCTTGATCGTCAAACAGGCGTTTAATCCCACAGCAGCCACCGGCGGTTTTGCCGGAGCAACCGTATGGCTGGCCATCCAGTACGGCGTTGCCCGCGGTGTCTTCTCCAACGAGGCCGGTCTGGGTTCTGCCCCGATTGCCCACGCAGCAGCACAAACCGACAGCCCTGTACGTCAGGGTACGGTGGCGATGCTGGGTACCTTCATCGATACCCTGGTTATCTGTAGCATCACCGGCCTGGTTATCGTACTTACCGGTGCCTGGACCAGTGGTGTTACCGGTGCCGCCCTCACCTCACAGGCCTTCGAGATGGCCCTGCCCGGTGTCGGTGGCTATATTGTTACCGTGGGTCTGGTGTTGTTCGCCTTCACGACCATCCTCGGCTGGAGCTACTACGGCGAAAAATGTGCCGAATTCCTCTTCGGCATCAAGGTGATCCCCTACTTCCGCCTGTTGTGGGTACTGATGGTCTTTATCGGTACCGTGGTGCAACTGAAACTGATGTGGCTGATCGCCGATACCCTCAACGCCCTGATGGCACTGCCTAACCTCATCGCACTATTATTGTTGAGCCCTGTGGTATTCAAACTCAGCCGTGAGTATCTGTTTAATAAGGAATAATCCTTAGCAACAGGGAAAATCGACACCCTGAGCCAGTGAAAATGGGTTCATGGTGTCGACTTTCCTGTCCTATCCAGTAAACTGTCTCCCCTTAATTTTTCCCATTCAATTGGGGCATGAGTAAATCGTTTGGGCTAAACAGTGCCGGCTCACGGCCGTGTCCGCCTTAAGAGTTTTTCCTTAAGCTGCCACCCGACTTACCCAGACTATTTGACTGGTTTTTTCCGCCAAAGATTGGCGAAGGCCGGATTCGAGGGTTTCTCCGCACTGCGCGGCCAGAAAACCACAGAACACGACAAGACCATGCAGCAAGTTATGCTGCACGTACCGAAAAGAAATGAGGTTATATCCATGAGCACTATTACTACTGATTCCGGTTTGCAGATCGAAGAAGTTACCGTAGGGGAAGGCACTGAAGCCGAGAGCGGCAAGACCGTTAGCGTGCATTACACCGGCTGGCTCACCGACGGCACTAAATTCGACTCCAGCGTTGATCGCAATGATCCCTTCGAGTTCCGTCTCGGAGCCGGCATGGTCATCAAGGGTTGGGATGAAGGTGTGGCAGGCATGAAGATTGGCGGCAAGCGCAAGCTGACCATTCCTGCTGATCTGGGTTACGGTGCCTTTGGTGCCGGTGGCGTGATTCCACCTAATGCGACGTTGGTATTTGACGTAGAGTTATTAGCGGTAAATTAATGCAACTGCCTACCTATCTGTCAGCATCTGATATTACAGAACAGGTAGGCCTGGCCCTGGCCGAAGACATCGGCCAGGGCGACCTTACCGCACGACTCATCCCCGAAGATGCCCACTCCACTGCAAGACTGATAAGCCGCGAGAGCGCAATCATCGCCGGTACCGCCTGGGCCACCGAGGTCTTTCAACAGCTCGACCCTGCTGTGGAAATCGACTGGCAAACCAAAGATGGTGATCTGCTGGAAGCGAACGCGGTTATCGCCATCATCCGAGGCCCATCACGCGCCATCCTTAGCGGCGAACGCTGTGCAATGAATTTCCTGCAAACTCTCTCCGGCACAGCAACCATTACTCATGAGTATATGAGAGCGGTAGAAGGTAGCGGTGTAAAGATTCTCGACACCCGCAAGACCCTGCCCGGTCTGCGTAAGGCGCAAAAGTATGCCGTCCTGTGCGGCGGTGGTCATAACCACCGGGTAGGTCTGTTTGATGCCATCCTAATCAAGGAAAATCACATCATGGCCGCCGGTTCCATTGCCGCAGCGGTGGCACAAGCCAAGGCAATTAACGGTTCGGTGATGATCGAGGTAGAGGTGGAGAATCTGGATGAATTGCAGCAGGCACTGGATGCCGGAGCTGATCGAATCATGCTGGATAATATGGATCTGGAGACTATGCGGCAGGCAGTGAATCTCACCAATAAACGAGCAGAGCTAGAAGCCTCCGGTGGGGTGGCTATGGATCAGTTGCGTGGGATTGCTGAGACTGGGGTGGATTATATTTCTGTTGGTGCATTGACCAAACATGTTCGGGCGGTGGATTTGTCTATGAGGTTTATTGATTAGTTGTTTCTTTTGAGTCGCTGACGCGACGGTTTTTTATTTTGATGTGGTTCATGCGGTACGTACCCAAAGGGCATACATCCATGTACCTCACCACTTCGTAGTCACCTTATGTTGTGCAAATTATCTATCGTGGTAATTTGCCAGGGTCCCCTGCTCTTCCCAGAAAAAGCGGCGCAACGGGAACCTCGCACAACAAAATTCGTTGCACTCGTATGCCCTCTGGGTGCAAACATCCCATCGCTTCATCCACTTTTTTCTGCGATGCTTATATGCCTTGGGTGCGGCTGCGTCTAAGGGGATTGGCGGTATCGTTTAGTTCAGTTGATATTTTCAATCTTAGTTTTTGATCTGACCCCGAACTCATCTTATTTTTTGATCTGATCCCAACTCTCTGATTATGTTTTATTGTTTTCATTTCTAATCTGGGCAAGCATTGCTGCAAACTGGGACCTTGATTTGCTATTTGGCTGAAGACCGTTTTCCTGGCACCAATTCTGTAGAGCTGATATTTTAATTGATACCTTTATTATTTTTTGTCCACGCTTCTCAAATTCTGAAATTGCACTATTTGCGTTTTTTCTCCATTCTTCATATGAATCATCAACCCCTTCTGGATCTATTTTTTCCAATAGTTGCCATTGATCCTTATCAAACCAGCAGAATGCGAATTCAATGTCATTTTCGTTGTTCATATCATAAGAATATCTAACCAGTAGCTAAATGCCAACAGAGCTACAAGATTTCTCCCACTGTTCGGAATGACAGGCACACAGCACGGTGATTTTTCGTGTCATGCCCACGAATGGAGGCATCCTGGCGATTTATCCCACCCCCGTATTCAAGCTAGCAACGTAATGTCCCCAACGGTCTGCCCGAATATTAAGATGCCTGTCTCAATAAACACTGATCCAGTAGGTATTTGTAGGACATGGCAGTAACGACTCAGGATAGTATTATCATTCTGCCAGCGGTACTGACCCGGCATAAAGTCGGTTCAGCTGCCGGACAATGTTGCTGTCATCTGTGTTATTTATCAGTGTCTTGCATTTTCCGGAAGGTGGCTCAAAGTCGTTCCGCAGGGCCGCTGCACTCTTGGCATTGGCCTCCCCGTTTCGCGCCAGCAGCCTTTTTTCAATCACCGCATCATCTGCCTGCACATAGATCATTTCCATATTTGGAATATACGACAGAAGAAAATCTCGGTGACGCTGCTTATAGACGGCTTGTGTTACCAGTAAGCGGCTATGTATATTTTGCAATGAAAGGATTTTTTCGACGATGATGGAAAAATAACGATCCCGCATCTCATCGCTAAAGGGTCGCTGCTGCTCCAGTGCCAGGCGCATCTCATCGGTTATATCTTCATCTGCATGATAGACAAACCAGCCCGTCTGTTGCGCGATCAGATCACCCACATAGGATTTTCCACTTCCCGCCAGTCCAAACAACATGAGCGTAGAAGGAACAAGTTCAAGATTCAGAGAGTGATCAGGATTATCCATATATTAAATATCGAGATTGATAGTTAGTAGGAGATTAAACCGGAGTTTGAGTATACCCTGCATTCTAACGCAAAGCCCCAGGTTATTTTATAGAAGAGCACACGGCTGTTAGGTAAAGATGATATATGGGTAGGTCGAATTACATATACTGCATTATATGCAAGGGGACTAATCCGCTTTTAGATCATCAGACGACTGATGATCCATACCGCAGCCTTGATGCCAATAACCATTACACTGTCCCTCAGCTCTCACCGCTTCTATCGCCCGACCATGACGCGCATCGTCATAGGCCTGTATCACCTCCACCATACCTTCCAGTGTCGGACTCAAACGTACCACGTCCACACCCTCATGCTTCATCTCTGACATTTCTTCGCGCAGATCATACAGCGCAGCGGATTGTGTCTGAATACCATTAAGGGTAAACACCTCCTGTTGATCCTGACTCTTTACGTTCATACCTTGCGGATGTTGCAAACAGATCAGGTTGCAGTCGTCCTTGGCCAGGCCATAGGCACGGGCAGTAAAACAGCGTGCAGAGTAGGCCAATGGCAGCCGTCCATAGGCGAAGACCTCAGTCTCGAATCGATGACGTATGTCCATTTCTTCAGTACCACGATGGATAGCCTGTAGTGCAAGACGTGACAACTCCACCGGCATTACCCAACGTCTCATCTGCTGCTCGACCAACACCTTCAGGGCAGGGCTGTTATACAGATTGATAAAGGGACCGGCAACAAAAGGCAGTTGTCGTTCGGCGAGGATTTGTATCGCCGACATATCATTGGCCTCCACCAGATAGTCGCCGTTATCACAGATCCTTCTCAAGGACTTCAACTCGGACTCTGCCTCCAGCAAGGTCATGCTGGACAGCACCACTTGTTTGCCCTGTTTAGTCAGATGATCTGCCAACTCCAGCCAATCATGCAGGCGCATCTCACGACGCTTGGAACAAACGGTCTCGCCAAGATAGATAATGTCTACGGCAGTGGATGCCATCTTTTCGTAATAGTCCATCACCACCTGACGAGGCCAGTAATAGAGGATGGGGCCCAGCGATAGTTTCATCGTTTGTTACCTTTTTCATTAATGGATATCCTATTGCCATGGCCGGGAATAGGCCCCCAGGGTGGTCTGACTCCCTTCCGAAACATTTTTCAGGGTCTGTTTCCAGACGCCATCGACCCTGAAGTCTGCCGGTGCACGATAATAAGCATCCAGTGCCTGTCGCCATACGCTGACCACCTGCGCCACATAGGCGGGGCTGCGTTGACGCCCCTCGATCTTCAGTGCCTTGATACCACTGGCAGCCAACTGTGGAATCAAGTCCATAGTATTGAGACTGGTGGGTTCCTCCAGCACATGACTAAGCCGCTCATTAACCTCAAAGCGTCCCTTGCAGAGAGTGGGGTAACCGGCGTTCTCGCCTCTTTCAAATCGATCTATCAGCACATTATTCAGACGAGTCTCGAGGACCTCACCACTGTGCTGCCAGGTCACTGCCCTGGCCGGTGAACAGACGCCACACATATTCGGCGACTCACCCGTGACATAAGAGGATAAGTGGCAGCGTCCCTCCGACATGATGCAAAGACTACCAAAGGCAAACACCTCCAGATCGACGGGGCTATGCTGCACCAGATTCTGCACCTGGGATAGCGACAACACCCTCGGCACCACCGCACGGCGGATATTGAAATGCTGCTGATAGAATCGCAGCGACTCGTGATTGGTGGCCGAAGCCTGCACCGACAGATGCAAGGGCAGCTCTGGATAATTCTGGGTGGCATACTCCATCAGGCCTATATCGGCGACAATCACCGCATTCACATTCAGGGCATTGGCCATGTCTATGGAGTCACGCCACAACTGCCAACGTTCCGCTTGCGGATAGGTGTTGATGGCGATGAAGACCTTTACCTGATGATCCCTGGCATAAGTCAGTGATTGCTCCAATTTGCGGTCACGAAAATTCAGACCAGAAAAATTTCGTGCATTGGTCTCATTCTTAAAACCGAGATATACCGCATCGGCTCCATTATCGACCGCCGCCTTCAGCGACGGATAGTTCCCCGCCGGGCATACCAGTTCCATCATCGTCATATCCCATTGCCATGTTCTTATGCCATAGCCTAATGAAGGGCACTGCCCTGTTTAGCTCCCTCATGCAGAAGCTGTTGATAGATCGCGTTCAATACCGCCCACTTCTTATTGCACCACGCAGGGGCCAGCAGTATTGAGGTATTTGCCGTCGCCGTAAGACGATGAAAAACCACATCATCCGGTGTGTGTTTAATCAGTTCACAGGCGGTGGCGATATAGTCTGCTTCATCCAGCGTGACATACTCTCCCTGCTTCCACTCCTTCGCCAACATAGTGTGTCGCACCACATGCAGGGGGTGAAGTTTGAGACCGTGTGTGCCCAGCTCCATCACCCTTCGATGTGATTCATGACTCATCGCGGCACTCTCACCGGGCAGGCCTACAATAAGATGAGTACATATCTGCAGACCGTAGAGTCGGGCGCGTTTTACCGCGTCCACATACTCTTCGAAGCCGTGTCCACGATTGACCCGCAGCAGGGACTCATTTAATGCCGACTGCAGACCCAACTCTAACCACACCTCGTGCCCCTGTTGCTGATAGTCCGCCAGTAGTCGCAATACTTCATCGGGTACACAGTCCGGTCTCGTGCCCACGGAGAGGCCGATGACATTCTCCGTGGCCAGAGCCTGATCGTACTGTTGTTGCAAATACGCCACCTCGGCATAGGTGTTGGTATAGGCCTGAAAGTAGGCGATATACTTCTTCGCTCCGGTGCGTCGTTGTATAACTGCTTGTCCGGCAGCGATCTGTTCAATAATCGCAGGTGGTTTACTTGTACTTGGGCTAAAGGATCTATTATTACAAAAACTACATCCGCCTATGCCCTTGCTGCCGTCGCGATTTGGGCAGGTAAACGCCGCATTAATAGAGACCTTGTGCACCTTTTCACCATACTTTGTGCGCATGGCATGGCCAAAGGAATTCACCACATCCGGAAGATACATCGATAGACTTCCTCTAACCCTTATGCACGTACAAAAATATCTGCCGAGTGTAGCAACCACCATCTGCATCTCACTTGATACAGATCAACACCACATCAACACTTCGACTTATCATCAACAGAATAATCACAATCTACATTTAGAAGAGGTATAAGGTGCTTGGTAATAGCCAAAGATTAATGACATTTCTGCCATCCTCATTCTTTAAGCAGGGCATGAACACACTATTCAAACTGAACAAGCATGTCCCTTTAGCGATTAAAAGACCTTTCATCCTTTCGCTTCTGCAACAAGTATTCATTTCTGCCATCGACGATGGTGATATGGACTTTCTCAGAGGCAAGATAATCAAGATCCAGATCACAGATAACGATACGGAGATGTATGTGGGGTTTTGTCATCGTCGTTTTGAACTGCATAGACCACTCCCCGCTGATGTGTGCATCAGTGGAAAGCTGGAGGAATTTGTCTATCTGGCGGCACGATACGAAGATCCGGACACACTATTCTTTCAGCGCCGGCTGATGATAGAAGGGGATACAGAGCTGGGTCTTGAGTTTAAGAATATTCTGGATGCCATCGATGACGACACACTGCCTACAGTAGTAAAACGAGGCATAGCGTTGCTTGCCCACAAACTCTCACACCTTTCTAGCTGAGTACGCCTTATGCATCGCTAGCCATAACATCACATGCATAAATAAAGCCGTTAAAATACAGGCCAATGGGATCTTTTACGATAGAATGAAAGGATGGAACCCATCTACTCTATCATCATCCCCGCCTATAACGAGGAACGCTGGCTGCCGAAGACCCTTACGGATATCAAACAGGCCATGGCAACGATCCCCTTAGCCGCTGAGATCATCGTCTGCGACAATAACTCGACCGATGCTACGGCTGCGGTGGCAGAGCAGCTGGGGGCCAAAGTGGTGTTTGAACCATACAACCAGATCTCGCGGGCACGTAATAACGGGGCACGTCAGGCCAGGGGAAAATACCTGATCTTTGTCGACGCCGATACCAGCATCTCAAGCGGTCTCCTGCAAACGGCTCTAAACAACCTGCAATCAGGCCATTGCTGCGGAGGTGGTGCGATTGTGGCACTGGACGGAGAGATCACATCAGTGGAGCGTCTGGGACTTTGGTGGTGGAATCAGTTGTCGATGCGTCTACGCGTGGCGGCCGGTTGCTTTGTCTACTGCCTGCGTGAGGATTTTGAAAGCATAGGCGGCTTCAGCGAAGCGGTTTACGCCAGTGAAGAACTATGGTTTTCACGATGCCTGCATCGGTTGGGGAAGAAACGCAACATGCCCTTTTGCATCATTAAGGAGTTCTCGGCCCTTTCATCAGGCAGAAAGGCTCAGTGGTACAGCCCCGGCCGACAGTTTCTCTTACTGCTGTTACTGCTGCTATTTCCCTTTCTGGTACGCTATCGACGCTTTTGTAGTTTTTGGTATACGCGGCCCGAGAATAAACCGGGCGATAAATAACCACACAGGCTATTTGTCATTGGAACGGTTATAAGGAAAGCGAACATGTCCGTAACGAATAACCAAAATAGCCAGGGCAATAATCAAGGCGGCACTCGACAGTCCTAACAACCTCCATGTATCCAGATTCTTCATATCGAGAATGATGTAACGCGCGATGGCGACAATGGCAATATATAGCGGCATCCGCACCGGCAACTTACCAGAATCAAGATAGATGGCGACCATCGCGAACACTTCAAGATAGATAAACAGCAATAACAGATCCGCCAGGGTAACGGTTCTTGCCGAGACCATATGTGCAATTTCAAAACCAGTGGCAATGATCGTCGCCAGTGCAATAATCAACAGGCCAATATCCTGAACACGGGTCAGTAATTGCTGGCCGGTTTTTCGCATATTATTCATCGTTATTCCCGCTAACTTGAGGTTGTGTCATCAGAACACATATTACATGATTAATGAAACTTTACGGCAAGTTTCTTGCGTTGACTGATATAGTCTTCATCGATTATCTCCGTCATCCTTTTGCTGACGCATTTCGCATCGACGCTGACGTGTTCCTTTCCGCTCTTCGGCCCGCATCAGAATGTTCCGTTTTGATGGTTCATCGGCACTACCCCATTGCATAATCTCTTCCATACTGCGAAAACATCCAAGGCAGATATCATCCTCGTCAAGGCAACAGTTTCTGATACATGGAGAGCTCACGATTGACATAAATACTCCCTGCGTGGATACCATATCTATGGTGTATTTCGCACACTCACCCTCAATATTGGAAACTTGCTTTTCCCGAATCCAATAATCAAGGTGACTTCTTCATTCCCACTGAATTTATGTTCCGCTTGAATAGGTTGTCTTCTTTCACCGTTAGCAAATATGGCCATAATATGTTCTCTGTCCAACAATCTCTGATGCGCCGCAGTATTCTTAATGGTAACGGTGGCCCATCTCTCACCAGAAAGATTGCTCATCAATATTGCTGACATCACCTTGAACTCACCAAGCTTTGGTACAAGATCATCGCCATTTGAAAACTCAAGATTAACCAATTCTGATATCGGCTCATCTATGGTAAGGATTTCATTCTGAGTATAATCATCGGCTAAGGCGCTGAACTGTGGCGCAAGATAACCAAACAGAAAAAGGATGGTTAAATGCTTCTTCATACCCAAACAACTCCTTTTTTTTAAAATAAATGTAATACGAGAAACAAATGACAGTATTACGGATATCACGGGGACACCCGGCACTTACTTTGCTGTTTCATTTCTCGTAAACCAGGAACTCGATACCGTTTTTATTCATCTCATCTGTGTGTAGAAATCCAAATGACTCATACAGCTTTTGAGCTTCCTTCATTGGCTTCTGAGTCCAAAGAACTATCTTTGACCAGTTGTTATGGCTTGAATATTCAATGGCTTTGGCTACTAGTCCCCGCCCCAAACCATACCCTCTAAACTTCGGTTTGACTGCTAATAAATGCATTTCACATTCGTTTTCTTTTGCCCGCACTATAGCATTAGATGTGGGTGGTACGACAATTACCATGCCAGAGAATTCTTTTGTTGCAGTTTCTCGAGCCGCAAATAGAACCCCTCGTTTCTTAACCAAAGCAGGATTAAACACCACCCCTGCTACTTTAGCAGTAGTAAAACCTCCTTGAACATAAACTTGAGACAGCAATTCAAATATCTCTTCATCTGATACCTCTATGTTTTCGAGTGTCTCAATAATGAATTTCAACCATGCCATCCTTGTGTTTTTATGAAAATCTACCGGTTAAATTGACGGTCCGAGCGGTGTCCGCGAGGTCCCTGTTTGTGCGTTTTGTTAGCCATTACTTTTTAGTTGCTGACTTTGAAATAGTCTTGAAAAATAGACGCATAAAAAAGTCAACTGGACCTCTGTATATATTAGAACCACTTGTTCTAGCCTCCGTGGCTTTATTTTCGTGATAGTCAGTCATTCCATCATTTTGTGTTTCTCTATAAACCTCTGCTTGTCTTTCATTAGCTTTTATCTCATTTTCATATACTCTTTCTTGTTGTTGGACCCTTTCAGGATTTGCACAACCAGCCAGAGTAATGGCTGATATTATTAGAACTAAATCATATATAGTGCGCAACTTTAAATGTTTCATAAGTTCTCTTGTATGTCTAACGATTGCATGTGGGGCTGACAAACACAGAGCGATGCGGCGTGTTTGGCAGTCCCACACGATGCGCTTGTTAGGGTATCAGTTAAGCAACTCATCGAATCTTTCGGATGTTATTATTTTATTTATTAATATCTGAACTGATGGCATAAATGCTTCTGCTGTTTTTCTACAAGCAGTACCTCCAAAAAACGAAGTGCCAAACTCATAATTTTCTTCAACAATCAAAGAATTACCATTTGATGAGTTAATAGTTAAAATATATTTCCAAAACCCATCAAATGCATTATGTGTAGACGAAAATTCAAGTTTTTTAAATTCTCCTGAAAGAATGATGCGAGGAGAGTCATTTTCAATAAGCCCCGAACGTTCTAGTTCTTTGGAAAGAGCATCATTTATATAGTGCGCTAATGAATCAAACTCATTAGAGTTAATACTTCCCGCTGCCCTACACATATCATCAAATTTATTTGCGTTTGAAAATTTATTTATTTTAATTCCACTCTTAGTTATTTTATCAAGAGCAATACGGTTATTCTCTGACGGTGAGTATTTTGGAACTGTATAAGCACAACCAGAAACAATATATATCAGTGCTAATAAAGATATTATTCTCATTTATACTCCCTAACGGTTTAATAAGGGGCGCGCAGCGAAGCGGAGCGTCCCAGTGAGCGATAGCGAACGATCTTGATTTTATTGTTAGATTTTTGGAGTTGAACTATGAGCATAGAAGCACTTTTAGAAAAAATCAGAAGCGAAGGAGTAATTCTCTTCACAAACAATAATATCAATGGTGTTGCAGTAGCCAAAGTTAATCCTTCTCTGAAAGAATTGTGTGATCTCCTGGATTCTTTAGATTCAGTATCTCAGGATATAACTGAGCCTCAATCTTTGCGTACTTCCGGAGATTAGAAATGGTTTCTTTGGTCTGTTTCTGTGTTCCTTCAATTGGGAACTCGTTACCACAATGGGTGCATTTAAAATTGGCTCCGTTATTAATAAGATTAATTTCAAAAACTGCCCATGCTTTGCATTCGTTGCATTTTATAGGAACTAACTTGGTGTCCATAATGGTTCCTTTTAAATCTAACGTCCAGCATCAGCGGCTAAACCGCGAGCATAGCGAGTGGTTTTGTCCGACTGCATGCGCTTGCTAGGCATTATTCTGCTCTTTATTTGGAAGCCTCTTAAGCTTAGCTATACCATCTCTGATGATTATTGAAGTGAATTCATCTTTTGCAACCATACCCGGGGCACCAATAGTATGTCGGAGCAATAACCACTTCACATTTTTTGGGATGCTTATCTCGAAACCGGTTGATGGTATTTCTGCTTTAAGCCCTGCAAATAACGGTATAGGTTTCGTGTTGTCCCATAATATTGTGAGTTTAGTAAGCTCAATATCTTGATCTTCCATCTTCATTATCTCAGCGGCAGAACGCTGATTTACCTCAGCAGGAATATTATCGAGCGCAATTCGACTATCTATGTACAAATGATAAACGGCATGTTGAGCTACCGTTTGCGATAAGTTACTAACAATACAAACTAAATTTACTGGATGATAGTATTGGTCGCCATCATCTTGAAGTTCTATCTCTTTATTACCTGGTCTAAAAGTGAATTCTAAATCTGGAGCAGTATCACGAGTTGCTACGTCTCTGATTTCATACTCTTCCATTGGGACAGATTCAAAATTGTAGCGTTTATAGAATCGTTTGTCCGATGCTTGATGTGGTGCCTGATTGCTTTGAGGTATATGAACCACATAGGCCACCTTTCCAGGATTTGTTTGGTTTAACAAAATCTGATTTATTCGTATTCCTCTTACCCTGCGATGGATTCTTGAATTTATGACCTGTTCCAACCATTCTTTAGTTATCTCGTCTGGATCAAATCCTATATCTAGTTCCGTCGGAATGTGGCCATTTTCAAGCATTCCATAAACTATGACCCCACCTGCTGAATTAGCAAATGCACTTACATCTTTACTTATTTCGCTCTTCTTTCCATCAGTCTTCTGCAACGAATCACATCTCTTGTAATCGAGCTCAAGGTTTTCTTGAGTGCCCGATGTAATCAGCTGCAACAAATCTTCTTCTGACCACGTCCATGAGTCTTGCTTCATGTTCTTTCCTATATTCTGGTTAAATGCCTAACGGGATAGCTAATGGGCCGAGCGGTGACCGCGAAGTCCAGATTGAGCGCCTGGTTAGGCGCTATCCATATATACCTTCCTAGAATCTCGCTAATGATTGCGAAGAACTAGGGCTTGAATCATTCATTTCTAGAGGAATCCTAGTTAAACTTCCATTTAGTAATTCCATTTTATAAATTTCAACAAGCGATATTCCGTAGAATCTTGAGATTAGGCTTGTTAGATATTTGCGCGAGTCCTCGTTTGTTTCTAAGCCAAAAGTAACTGAGCTTATAGCTGCGCCAATTGTCTGTGATTTACCAGCAGAGCCAAATAATCGATATTCGTTTTCTACAGCCCAATTCTTGTGCTTATTTGCTACAACCATTTTGGTGTCTATTGCATTTCCTATAATCGAATTAAGCAATTGCTCAGCACTCTTAATAGTTGTCTTTTCTATCTTCCTGTAATTTTCTAATACGATTTTCCAGTCTGGTTCTGGCAATAAAAAATTATCAGGGTATTGAACTTTAACCAAACAACTTTTTTCGGCAGATAGTAAATTATCAAAATTATGTGGTCGAGAAGTAATATGGCTAAGAAGATTCTGACTGCCTGCCATATTGGGCACATCGAATTTCAAGAATTTTCCTTCTCGAACTGGATTCAATGAGCTTCTAATATCAAGATTCGTGTATGTCGAGTTTGGAGAAAAGCCTATACATATACCTTTGTGATCATCGGCATAATGCCCCCAAACATCAGGACTTAAAAATGGGTCAGAATGCGAACCATCAGAAAAACGACCAGAGAATGACACTACGCCACTATTAATGTGTCTACGTTTTTTATGGAGAATGGAAAACAAGTCGTGAGGTATATGTGCATTCTCCTTGGAAAATCTACCAAATACATCTTCTGGAATTTCTTCTGGGAAATTTTCTAGAGAATATGAGCAGTCCAAAGGATCATTAAAATTCCACGGAGAAGAGTAGAAGCATTCTCCTGTAATGATCATCTGTATTGCTCTTTCATCTAGCTTCCGAAACTTCAAATATTCTATTGGAGATGATTCAGTCATTATCATTCAACTATTCGATAGATTTGTCGCCTAACGCTAAAGCTGTGGGGCGGCGCAGCGAAGCAAGCCGTCCCACACGAGCGAATTGTTAGAGCGTTTACCCACGCCATTCAGCCAATGCATCATCCGATGAGAAACCTATCAAAATCAGCTCTTCATTGAGCTTGCCTTTGGCAAGCGAAAAACACTCAGTCTTAGTATCAAATAACAACCAGTCTTGGTCTTTTCCAGCGATTACATACATTTCGTATTTCTCACCAGGGAATTCACCAAATTTCCTAACCCATTCATTTGTACGTGCCGTTACCTTCACAGGTTCTATTATCAAGTCCAATAATTTTTCATTTTCAAGCCTGACACGCTCTTCCCGATTTTCGACTCCAACGAATGGGCTGGATGTCCCTTTAGAAAAGGATTCGGTCAATAACTCTACTACGTCTGCTTTATTCATTTCGCTCTAACAGTTGATTATGCGGCTGGCACCAATTCGGTGATATGCCGCTGGCTCTGATAATTGTAATAGCGAGCCAAATGTTCTCATCCGCTAAAAGTTATTACACAGAATTTCTGTCTATTTCTGAAAAGCTGCCATTTTGGCTTATGGTTTTATCGAAATTAGCACGTTTCTTTGAAGATAGGTAGCTAGGTGCTAATCAATAAGTATGCACTTGTACTCACCCTGTCATTAAACCAACCGCCGCTCTTTAATCCCCTTCGACGCAGCCGAGTACTGGAGTCATGTTGCGATTGCGCGGACGGATTTTTGTACCGAGAGGGTATATAAG
>JAOUJT010000247.1 GCA_029883105.1 Gammaproteobacteria bacterium | reverse complement strand
TCCCGGCATTAATCTCGTGACGGATCTGTTCTACCATGCGTTCCGCATAAGATCGGTTTTCAGGGGTATCCGCAATATTTAACGACTCGCGGACCTTCTCACCCTTCCAGGGGAAGTAAACCCTGATTTTGTTACCGCGAACTTCTACACCCTTTGCCATCTTTGTTACCTGTTGTTACACTCGGTAACATAATAATAGGCTGGAGCATGTGATTACAATGCCCAGCCACACGTTCCTTCTTTGCTACGTTTATATCAGGATGCACTGGTCGGCTTCTAATAAGGCTGAAGATAATAAAAGGGAGTATTGCAATGCATTATGTTTTTCTAATCTTAAACTGGGGGTTCGGCGGTTTATTCATGTTGACCGGATTGGTCTCTGTTCTAAAAGATCCATTGCCTGGTTTCATTTTGATTGTTATAGGGGCATTTCTGCTTCCACCAATTAGAAATTTTATCTATTCAAAAACTAATAAGTCTATATCAGTAAAGCAGAGAAGCGTTATTCTGGTTGTATTAATTATTCTGCTAGGGCACTTTGCAGGTGAAGCAGAAAAACGTAGAGCTGACGAGCTTGCTCAACAACAAGCTGCGGAGAAACTTGCCGCATTAACAGCTGAATTTAATGAAGGGCGAGAAGCTGTTTTTTCAATTATCAACAAAGCAATGGCCGAAAAAGATTACGACAAGGCCATCACTTTCACCGACTACTTTCTTCCTGTGAATGATCCAGATATAACTGCTCTATCCAGGAAGGCGAAAACCGCCAAGCAAACGGCAGACCTACTTGCAAAGATTAAAACCACGAAATCATCAGACCATAATCAGTTAAAAGATATCTACTCACAACTATCTGTACTTCATCCATCTAACGCCACCTACAAAAGCAAGGTGACCTACCATACTAATAAGTCTATAGCTGCAGCTAAAAAGAGGAAGCAGGAAGAGGCGAGAAAGAAGCAGCTTGAAATGCAGTTCAGTGCATGGGATGGATCACATATAGCACTTGAGCGGCACATTAAAAAAAACATGAATGATCCTGATAGCTACGAGCACGTCGAAACCGGGTATTGGGATAGAGGTGATCACCTGGTTGTCAGCACGACCTTCCGTGGCCGAAACGCCTATGGTGGCATGGTAAAAAATACATTAAAAGCCAAGGTTACTCTGGATGGGAAAATTATCGAGGTCTTTCAGTGACACCATCCATCGCGCCTGCCCCCGCTATATTGGCGGGCGAATCCTTTTCCAATCAGAAGAGAAGTAAGATTTTTGTTATCCACATATACGTCGGCTAGCAGTCTGAAGTACTTCCCTCGTTTTATATTGCGAAGCTCGATCACCTTGGCACCACGTAATGCCTGCACGGTGAACTGCTTGGCCTGTCGCGCTAGGTCCTTTTCTTTCTGGCACTTGCCCCTTATCTCCGGAGCGTCGACGCCGTTGACCCGTACCGGCGCACGCTTGCCGATGATGTCTGGCCAGTGTTTGATGTGTACCCGAAAGGTATCGGCATCGTAGATACTTACCACCTCTGAGACGATGACTTTATCAGCATAAATACGGTCATCGGCCAGGGATGTGGACGTTATGAATAATAAAAACAACAGTCGATATTTCATTTCTGCATCCAAGGTAAAGGGGCCTTTCGGCCCCTTGAGTTAGTGGGCGTCTGGTTTTAAGGTGGCCACCTCAATGGCGATCACATCCGGATCACCACCCATGGCCTCCAGGGCTTCGGACAGTTCCTGCTCGATCATCTGCAGCAAGCATTGTAAGTCGTAACCGCGCATGGCGTGGAGAGAGATATTGTTCTCTCCTGCCATCTGTCCCAGCGCACGAGTGGCGCACTTGGCACGGTAGACCAGGGCATGGGGTTCGGTTTCATGGCTCATATTACACCCCCAGCTGTAACTGTTTTACTTCTTTGCCCAGCAAGGTCAGCTCAGGCATCGGCCATGCTGCGAGATGGCAGTAGTGCTGTATGGCCAAGTGGGTCTGCTTGTAGATCATCGCGTCGCGGGACGTGGCCAGCCGGTCGGTAAGTCGCTCTATCTCGCGCAGGTAGGTGTTGCGTTCCTTGATGGAGACATCCCGAGGGCCTGCAAAATGCCAAACGAACTCGGCCACGGCCACCTTCATAGCTTGCGCTCGGGGCTGGCCAGACTCCATGACAATGAGCAAAAAGCCGATGGGGTGGTATACCTTGGTGTCGTAGTTTTTGCCGTCAGTTGATGTCAGATTGACCCCAACTGAGTAGTGATCAATGTGGTTATTTCGTTTCAGGATAGTGTTCACCCCAACACGAGGATCGGCATATTCGAGCCATTCGCCGATTGCCTGCTTGGTGATATGAGGGATGCCGTCTACATAGACGACCTGTGATAGGGCGATGTCGCCCCAGCTGAAGGATTGGATATCCATAGTGGTTCTCCTTGGTATGATTGAGAACCGCCTCACTTGAGTTCAAACAAGAATAGAGGCGGACTGCGCGGGTTGAACTACCGGCTACCAAGGAACCGGCGCCCCCGAAGGAGCCCACACGCAGCCCGCCAAACCGGTGGGCCGGGCACAAAAAAAGCGCCTCAGCCGGAATTTGGTGGACGCTTGCGCGTCTTGGTAGTAGTTCGGGAGTTCAAGCCCGGTTGCGGATTTTGCCGCAACACCACCAGACTAGCCAAAGATGTGCAGTGTGTCAAATTAGGCATTCATCTACCCTACCGTTTCGCGGTCAAGGGCCTCACACTCAGCCTCATCATTACGGCACTGCTTGCTGATATGACATAGGGAGAGGGCCAACATACCAACAAAAGTGCCTATCGATAAAAGTGCCAGAACAATAATAATGGCCAGCTCGTAACTCAGTGTTATTTCACCCATTGGATTTCTCCTCTACTGTTACGCTTGAAAAAGTAAGGCCGTTCTCATCCAGCGCCCTGCCCAGGATATCGAGCTTGCCTTCACAGGCCTCACAGAGACCATCTCCGGCCAGCTCTTTGTCGCAGCCGATGCACTGGCCAGGTGTTGAACTCGCCACAGTATCAACTGCTGCAGCGAGTTGGTTCGATGCTTTGGTCTGCATGCTTAACCTCCTTCGGTTGTAACTGTTGGCTGTAACCGCACCACGGGCAATGCCACCAGTTTCTATGTTGAGGCGGGTTCTCTATAGCCCACCATTTTCCACAGTCTGCACATTGGCAGTGGTGCCAATGCGATATGTGCATTACACCTGTCATGATGAGATATCCGCTGTTGCGGGCGGTTCTGGCACCAGAAGTTCATTACCGAATAGGTTCTTTTGTTTGGTAATAGAACCGTGCAGCAGGTAGTTGCCTGCATCTATCAGTGCTGCCACATCCGGGTTTTGGGAGATACGTTCGCCACCCTCTACGAAGGTATTGCCTTTCTCATCGGTGTAGATATAACTGAAGCGGAAGGTGCTGCCGATGCCGCAGATATCTATGGCTTTGTTGATTAGGGCATGACCCACTTCGTCATCGTGGATGATGGCCTCTGTCGGGTTTGGATCTATGACGACTTTCATTTTCATGGCCATGTCAGACCTCCTGATTGCTGTTGATGATCAACAAGGCCTGCATGTCTTCCCATCGAACCTCCGGGAACATCCACTCTGGCAGCTCTATAGCCTTGTGTCCGTTCTCGTCGTCCAGGCACCACATGCCGGTGTCGTCTTCTCTCGGGCATTTATGGGGATTGTAGTTATAGAGCCAAAGCTCTCCGCTACGATCACGAGCTACATGCATGTGCGGTCTGGCACCGGCACCGAAGATCATACAGATGGTGTCTGCAGACAAGAGCGTGGTTGGTGCATTGCTTGCGATTGCCTGGTACATCACACGCCTCCTTGCACTTGGGCTTTATTCCGGATATGCCGAGCCTTCCACCACTTGAAAAAGATCATCGCCGAAACGATGCCGAGAGGACCTCCTGACAGATAGGCAGCGATCTCGATACCACTGGCTTCCGGTGCCAGCTTGAAGAGCGCCAGGTTGGCGGTGCCGATAGCCAAGCTGTTGAAGAAGGCCATTACACGGTGGCCACCGTTGACCACCAGGCTCTGCAGGCCCAGGAAGAAGACCAGGGCGAAGGTTGAAACGAGTAGTGTTAATGCTGTCATTGATTTAATCCTCCAGTTGTTTGCTTCACACCCAGGGTCGCGGCCATCTGCTGGATGACGCTCACCGGTGCGAGTTCCTTCCCTTCGCTGACACGCTTGGCGTGGCCACGCACCAGGGAGATGTTTTTCGGGGTAAACCCCTTACGGTTGCCCCACTCGGCCTGGGTGATGCCCTCGGCCTCCAGGACCTTATCCAGCGCCTGGTTGACCCGCATGGCCAGCAGGTGGGTTTCGGTACGTTCGGCATGTGCGCTGGCCGGGGTTTCTATCTTTTTGGCCGA